>QXZU01000001.1 GCA_009886205.1 K189A clade bacterium
TCTTCCGTGTCGTAGGTGAAGTGAAAGCGATCTCTGTCCGCACCAGACGGCGTTTTAGCAAAGGTTCGCATGAGCTCAAAATAGGCTTCCACGTCCGCAGCAGAGTTGGCATTGGTCAGCGGATTTACGTCTTCAATTTCGTCATACCACAAATATTGATCATTGCTCCAAGAGCGCAGGAAGTTGTTTTGGTCTGCGAAAGTGCCTTGAATATCTGGGAACGGATTGCCCGAGTTTGAGTCCACGCCGGTTCTGGGTATGCCGCAACGATTGGCAAAATTGTCAGCAGGCGCGAAGGCAACATTGCGGGTCACGGTAATGCTCAACGGCAGGGTTGATGTGGCAATGCCATCAGAGGCTTGTACGCTTACTTGGTAAATGTTGTCAGCATTTGCATCCAGAGGGTTGTTAAAGCCTGGCACGCTCTTAAAAGAAAGTGATCCGCTGTTAGTGATGTCAAATAAGGCTGCGTCCACACCAACAACGTTGAAAGTAATGCTTTGTCCTTGGGCGTCTGCGGCCGACATAGTAGCAACCGACCGAGTACCTTCTGGAATGGATAATGCGCCTGGGTCAGTGATAGTGGGTGCGGTGTTGGTTGGGCTGGCGCTGACGGGTGTGTTAACTGCGTTGCTACCCCCGCCACCGCCACCGCCACAGGCAACTAGGCTGAGTGTAACGAGTGCCATGGGCGTTGACCTAAATAGAAAGTCTCGCCATAACGTTTGCCATAACTCGCTCACCAGCGCTTGTGTTACACAGGCTGTGTTTTGCACTTTGTCAAAAAGGGCCTCTGCAAATAAATGAAGCGTCTGCATGGGTCGGTCATCCTGCTTTTGGCTTTGATGCATATTCTGAACGCTCAAATAGTTTTTGCAATCTGCTACGCCGGCTGTGCAAGGGGCGTCTAAGTGCGTCTTTGCAGTACCTATATAACAGCACCCTCATGCGCAGAATTTTTTTGCGACCAGCGGCTATAAATCTTGTGTTGGCGCGCCTTGTATCGGTAAATTGGGGCATCAGATGAAGAGAGCAGATTGATGCAAGAATACTTTACAGAATTAAAACAGTATGCGGTGCAACCCGACTTGGCAGAATTGCACAAAGCGGTAACCGGCGCGGTGCAAGGTGACCGCCAAGATCAGGCCTTAGTTTGTGGCGCAATGATTTGGTCCGCTTTCGCCTCACCAGCCGGTATTCCTCTGGTTTTTGATGTCATTGCAGATGCGCAACTGGGCAAACCGCTGGCCGATTACAATTCCGATGTGCCCTGCACGCCTCTCGCTGAAGATTTTTGGCAGGCATTTGCTGCAACAGTACAAGGCCCTGAGGGCGGCTACGATGCAACGTCAATTACTGTAGCGGTTGCTGGATTGGCGGGTGCGCTTGATGCAAATTACGGCGAGTTTTCCGAAGCTGCGGCTATTGCGCACCCGGGCGCTGATTCGCCTACTGAAAAAAACGTGCCCCCCATGCTGGCGTTAAAGACCCTTGAGGTTTTACCTGAAGGCAGTTTGGGCCGCGACTTATATAGCATGTGGGTAGATAACGGATTTGATCCTGAAGTATTAGATCGGCAAGCGATAGGGCTAGATCAAATGAGTCCAGCGTTGCGTTATTTAAATACGCGAATTTTACAGATGCACGATGTCTGGCATTTGGTGGGTGGGTATCAGACCACTAGCCTGCACGAAATTGCTATTTCGTCTTTTCAGTTAGCTCAGTTTGGACACAATTATTCTGCCATGTTTTTGGCCACTGGGGCGACCATGAGCCATATACGCACGCCTCAAGGCTTTGGTTTGCTTATGCAAAACCTTGCAGAGTCCTGGCAGCACGGACGGCAGATGCCGGCGTTTATGGCTATTGAGTGGGAAGACCACTGGCATAAAGACATTGCTACTGTGCGCAGTGAGTTAGGGATTACAGCTTTCAAGGGCAGTTTCCCAGCAGATTTACTTGAGCAACTGGCCGCAAGTGCCTAGCATGGTGGCTTGCGAAAATCCTGCCATCCAACGAGTGAGCTAAATGCCCGAAATTTTGGCCTTCAGACATTTTGATGTCACAGTGATTCGCTCTGATCGCAGACGTAGTGCTACGTTCAGAGTAGATCAGTCAGGAGTTTCGTTCAGAGTGCCAAAAGAAATTGGCCACCAAAAGATTGTTGAATTGGTGGAAAAGAAAACGCCCTGGATCAGAAAAAAGTTAGAGTATGCGGCGTCGCTGACACCGCCTCGATTGCTGGACTTTGAGAACGGCGATCCAATACCTTACCTAGGTAAAACCTACTGTCTAAAAGTGCAGGTTGGAGACTATCCCCATGTAGAGCTTGTGGGTGAGGACATATTGGTTAGCGTAGTCGCCCAGCACCTAACTAATTCATTGCACATACAGTTGGTGTTAGAGCGTTGGTTTTTGGATGAAGCAGCTATTTTGCTGGCGGAGCGGCTAGACTTCTATGCGCCTATAGTTGGCGTACGCCCCACCGGGATGCAGGTGAAAGCCTATAAGGCGCGGTGGGGTAGCTGTAAGATGGACGGGCAAATTCAGTTTAACTGGCGGCTTATTCACGGCCCGGTAGATGTTTTGGATTACGTGGTGGTGCATGAGTTGTGTCATATTCTTCAGCACAACCATAGCGCGGCTTATTGGTCCGAGGTGGCGCGCGTAATGCCAGATTATGCGGTTAGACGTAAGTGGTTGTCGCAAAATGGTAATACACTGATGATGTGAATAAGTTCGTTAACAATTTTTTGCAAAAATAAAAATACAAATAAGAATAAGGTCCCTAATGATGAACGATAACCTACCAGCGATAACTGTTGTTTCCACCGAACATCGTCTTGTTGCGCTAAACACCATTGTTGCCGCGTTTGCAGCAGACCCCTTAGTTCGTTGGATGGTTCCTCAAGCAGACACATATCTGACGCACGCTGCGCAGATGTACGACAATTTTGGTGGCGCAGCGTTTGAAGCAGGTACAGCCTTTGAGATAGACGGATATGCTGGCGCTGCGCTTTGGGTGCCGCCAGCAAATGACGATCATTCTGACGACGGATCTGGAGTAAGTGAGCTGTTGACGAAAATAGTTGCCGAAGAGCGCATGGAAGAGGTGGGTAGCGTTTTAGGTGAAATGGAGGCCTATCATCCCAGTGAGCCTTGTTGGTATTTACCATTAATTGGCGTTGACCCTTGTCACCAAGGGCGTGGGCTTGGTGCTCAGTTAATGAAACATGCTTTGGCTAAATGTGACGAAGCAGGTTTGCCAGCCTATTTGGAATCTTCGAACCCGGCCAACATTTCGCTTTACGAGCGTCATGGATTTGAGGTGATGGGTAAGATTCAGTCGGCCACCTCGCCTGCGGTACACCCTATGTATCGAGCAGCGCGTTAACTCTTAGCGTTGATTTAATAAACCTACGAAACCCATATGCGCGGGCCTCTAGGTGTGCTTGTGCATTTCCTACCGCCTAATTTCTGGGCATTTGTTACCTTAAAGTTGACGAAATCTGCCGATATTGACCTTTGTCCATATTTTGGCGAAGTTCTTGTGCATAAAAAGTAACTAAAAGTAACGGGCGTATATGTTCTAGCAAGACCATTTGGGTAAAATGGTAACACTGGAGGGGTTAACCAGTAATTAGGAAGAATAATGAGATCAATCAGTAAGTTGGCACTAGTTTTTACAGCAGCATTAGTTTTCACCGGCTGTGCAGTAAATCAATCACCAGAAGTTTCTGCAGCCGAAGCGCAAGAACGAAAGTTGGCGCTGTCCTGCTTTCAAGATCGTGAAGGCGAAAAAGTGATGTACGGTGGCAGCCAAGTGTGGCAATTGTGCCGAGCTTGGGCGTCCAGAGTGAACACCTCGCCGGTTCAGGCTGTCAGCTCCATAGATTAAGAGATACACAGCGCGGCTGGGGTTTACCTTCTAAAAGAGGCACCCCGACCAGCCAT
>QXZU01000010.1 GCA_009886205.1 K189A clade bacterium
CCAGCCTGCAACTTGTTACCACCCTCTAGCAGCAACAAATCGTCTCCCAGCGTGAAGGCATCCTTGGGGTCTGTGGTGGTATAGATAACCGTGGTATCACTGTCATCTAAAAGACTGCGCAGTTCCAAGGCCAGCGCTTCACGCAACTTGTAATCTAAGTTCACCAACGGCTCATCTAACAGTAAAACCTGGGCTTCTTTAGCTAAGGCGCGGGCAATCGCCAGACGCTGTTGCTGGCCACCGGATAGTTCATTGGGCATGCGCTGAAGTAACTCACCCAGCCCAAGTTTTGCTGCCAGCTCTGCCACTCGACTTTGGATGTACGCTTTGTCTTTACCCGCTGCCACCATAGGCGACGCAATATTTTGCTGCACAGACCAATTGGGATAATTAACAAAAGCTTGGAAGACCACCGCCACTGAACGCTTTTGCGGGCTGAGTTTATTCAGCGGGGCATTGTTTAACGACAGCTCGCCAACAGCTTGGGTAGATAAGCCGGCAATAAGCCGACATAAATTGGTTTTGCCAGCCTGATTACGCCCAAGTACAACGGTCATTCCACCAGGCAAAAAGTCATGGTCAAAGCCACAATTAAGCCCGGGGTTGAGGAGTACATTTTGAATACGCAGCATAGCCTAGCCGAGATGGATAACGGTGCAGATGCTACAGCAAATCACCGCCCAACAGACCCCTATTCGAGATAAAAGTGCGCGGAGAAATTAGTACGGGAGAAAATAATGCGGCAGCAAATAGTTCAGGAGAAAACTGCGCTGGCCTACCCTGGGTAAATCTTGTTGGCCGCGACACGCCAGATGCCCTTGATATGGACGATATAAAACGGCATCGTCACCCCATTGGTTTTAACAACAAAAACTTTAGAATAAATTAGAACAATAAAGAGAGAGAGCACCACCATGTCTACAACCGGACAATGCCTATGCGGCAAGATCAAATATAGTTTAGACAACCCACCTGCAATGACTGGCGTTTGCCACTGTAAGAATTGCCAGCGCCAAGCCGGATCAGCGTTTTCAACATTGGCCGGTGTACCCGTCCCTGAGTTCCACATCAACCACGGGCAACCTAAGCTGTATAAAGACGCAGACACAGACAGTGGCGATGCGGTAGAGCGTTTTTTCTGCGGCGACTGCGGTTCACCTATTTATTCCAAGGTGCCCAGCCAAGCTGAGATGATCTACTTGAAAACGGGTACTTTAGACGACACCTCAGAGTTCGCACCGCAGTTTCACGTGTGGAGTGGCAGTAAGCAAAATTGGGTGGAGTTAGCCGAGGGCGTACCGGCAATGCCGAAAAACCCTGGCTAAGAGGAAGAGACCATCAGTCCGCCCCTGCTTAAACAACAAGTAGAGGCGGATGAGATTTGCAAGGTGTTACTTCATTTGACCTTTGAGCAAGTTCAGCAACTTATCGCCATAAGGCGGACGTAAACCCAACATTTCTGCCGGATTAAATTTAGCCTGCTGATAGACCGCCTTGGTATGACTGAAAGCGCGGAAGCCATCTTCACCGTGATAAGAACCGGTACCCGACGGACCGATGCCGCCAAAGGGCAAGTTCTCTTGGGAGATATGCATCAATACATCATTCAGGGTGACACCCCCTGAGGTGGTTTCTCCTAAAACTTTATCCACTTCTTTTTGGTCATTACCAAAATAGTAAAGACCCAACGGACGGTCATGATCATTAACGTAATCGATTGTTTCGTCCATATGCTCATAAGACTTAACCGGCATCACCGGACCAAAAATTTCTTCCTGCATGACCGCGGAATCTTCCGGCGGGTTAATCAACAGCGTTGGCGCAATCTTGTTAGTCGGTTGCTGACGAAAATCTTCATTAGCCGGATTAATTTCTACTACCTCAACACCTGCTTCCTTGGCCTCTTCAACGTATTGATTAATACGATCAAAATGGCGGCCATTAACAATTGATGTGTAATCTGGGTTATCTACCAGCGTTGGGTACATTTTCGCCACAGACTTTTTGCTGGATTCAACAAACTCACCCATGCGCTCTGAGGGCACAAATACATAATCTGGTGCCAAACAAATTTGCCCGGCGTTGAGCATTTTGCCTGCCATTAATGCGTCCGTTGTGGCCGCCATGGGCGCTGTGCGAGAAATCACTACCGGCGACTTGCCCCCTAGCTCTAAGGTCACAGGCACCAAATTCGCCGCCGCCGCGCGCATCACGTGCTTAGCAACAGACGTTGCACCCGTGAACAGCAAATGATCAAAGGCAAGGCCAGAGAAGTTAGCGCCTGTTTCAGGGCCACCTGTGATGACAGCAATTTCATCGGCATCAAACTCTTTGGCAATTGCCGCCGCCATTGCTTTAGAGGTTTCCGGCGTGTATTCGCTGGGCTTAATCATGCAGCGGTTACCCGCAGCCAAAATACCGGCCAGTGGCGTGAAGGTTAAATTCACTGGGAAATTCCAAGGGCTAATAACCCCCACAACGCCCAAAGGCTGATATTCAACCCAAGCCTTGGCACCCAGTAACGCCAATATGCCCGGTGTCACTTTACGCTTTTGCTTCTTCTGCCAACCAGCCAAATGCTTTTGCGCATGCCGAATAGGGCCAATGGCAGAGGCAATATCAGTAAATATAGACTGATGTTCACTGCGATGACCGAAGTCTGTAGACATGGCCTCAACCAACTCTTTTTGGTTGCTCTTTAAAACGTTTACCGCACGTTCAAGACGATCAATACGCAGTTTGGTAGACACTACACCGTCGGCCAAATAAGCCTGTTTCTGACGGTCCAAGATAGTCTGCATCTGCTCTGCCGACATATCATCATCCATTGTCCCGGTCTGGGAAATTGATTCACTCATAACACCACTCCTCTCTCATTTAATTTAGTAAGACTGCGTTTTTCCCTAGGATGCGCTAAACAGTCATAAGCCGTCCTTCACCTTCCTTCACCTTCCTAAACACTAGAGCGCAACAAATCTACTGCGCAAGAAACCTTAGCTTATAGCCGGCGCATCCGTTGCAACATACTGGTCCCGCAGAGTTCGCTTCAGTACTTTGCCTGTGGCATTGCGCGGCAAGGCCTGAATAAATTCAACACTTGCAGGCACCTTGAACTTCGCCAATTTACCTAAACAGTGACCAATAACCTCATCGGCAGATAGCTGGGCATCTGGCTTAAGTACCAACACTGCTTTTCCGGTTTCGCCCCAGCGATCATCGGGCACACCAATAATTGCGGCCTCTGCCACCTGAGGCAGTTGGTATAGCACGTTTTCTACTTCTGCTGGGTAGACGTTTTCACCCCCCGAAATGTACATGTCCTTCCAGCGGTCAACGATGTAAATAAATCCTTCATCGTCAAAACGTGCAGCATCGCCCGTCTTCAACCAACCCTCCACAAAGGCATCTTTTGTTGCTTCAGGTTTGTTCCAATAGCCAGGGGTAATATTTGGCCCACGAATGAGCAATTCCCCTACTTCGCCCCAAGGCAACTCTGCACCTTCGTCGTCAACAATCTTAACTTCCGTGTGCAGCAACGGCTTACCCGCAGAACCAATTTTACGCAGCACATCCGCTGCATCTAAGCAGGTACCGCCGGGGCTGGTTTCAGTCATACCCCAACCTTGGATTAACGACACGCCGCGGTCGATCCAGCCGGAAAGAATGGCTTCTGCGCACGGTGCGCCACCCACACCAGCGGTTTGTATACGACTGAGGTCCGTAGACTCAAAGTCAGGGTGTTGCATCATAAATTGATAAGGCGCGGGTACACCAAAGAAATGAGTAACGCCTAAGTTAGCATCGCCAATAATCGACAGCGCACGACCAGGCTCAAACTCGCGCATCAGCAAAATTTGTCCACCGGCGTGCAGAACAGGGTTGGCGTAGCAGTTCATGCCGCCTGTGTGGAACAAGGGCAAAATCACCAGTTGCACCGTGTTGGCATTCACCCCAGCAGGCATACCCAGGTTGATGGCGTTGTATAGATTCATACCAAAGGTAATCATGGCGCCCTTGGGGTGGCCGGTGGTACCCGAGGTATACATAATCATGGCAACATCATCGTGCGTGCACTCGATGGCCTCACACTTTTCGTCTGCCCCGGATAACGCCAGCTCATAGCTTGAACCGGCGTTCTCCATAGCCACCTCTAAAGTATGGGCAAAGCTGCAAAGGTCCTGCAACGCAGCGGCTTGCTCGCTAAAGGTCTGATCAAATATCAACACCTTGGGGGTGGAGTCATTAAGAATATATTCCAGCTCCGGCACTGTTAAACGCCAGTTGAGGGGAATACAGATGGCGCCAATCTTTGCGCAAGCAAACTCGGCTTCAAAAACCTCAGGACAATTTGGCGTAAGCAGCGCAACGCGATCTCCCTTGGTCACACCTTGGCTTTGCAACCATGCCGCCAGCCGCTCGGCGCGCTGATCTAACTGCGCATAGGTCAGCTCGTTGCGGGTGTCTAAATCGATGATCGCTACCTTATTACCGCGCATATTGGCGTGATAGGCGGTCCAGTCGTAATACTTAACGCTCATAGAAAATCTCTGCTTATAATTAGAGCAAAAGACTATACAACAACGAGAAAAATTCTAAACCTAGGCGTAAGGGACTGATATAAGATACTGATATAAAGCGCAAAAGCAGATTTAGTGAAGGCCTTTGAAAAATCGCCAATTGCCTCCCTAAATTGCCCCCTAAATTGACGTTCTAAATTGACTCTCTAGGGTGCCGGGACTATCTTCACGGGTCGCAGCATCGAACCTTCAAGGGCCAACCTAGGAACCGCCAATGACATTTTCTATTACTTATTGCGTGCAGTGAAACTACGCGCCACAAGCGGTCAGTTTGGCTGCAAAACTAAAATCTGAATTTGCGCTAGAAGTTGAGTTGATTGAGGCCGGAGGCGGCGTCTTCGAAGTTATGCACGGTGACGCCTTGGTTTATAGCAAAAAACAAACGGGCACTTTTCCTGACGAAGATGCACTCATCACCCAGATCAAAAATAGATAACCAGCACATGCCTAGCATCAATACGCAGCCGCCCTTCACACCTATAAAAGGCAGATTTAATGAGTAAGTACACCGCAGCAAAATACACCAGCCCACTGCTGGTTAACCACAGTGCGCGCTCGCGATTAATCACTAAAGTGCTAATGATTGCTGGTTTGTGTTGCACGTTATTGGCTTGCTCTAAACCGCAGACAACCCAAGAGACGCCCGCAGCACCAAAGACCATTATCAATAACGTCAATATAGTAGATCCGGTAGACGGACTGGCGACCCAACAACAGGTAGTGATCCAAGAAGATAAAATTGTTTACGTTGGCCCTGTAGATGAAACCTCGACTGCCACCAATTCTAACGATACTGATCATATTGTAGACGCGACCGGGCAATTTTTGATTCCAGGCCTTTGGGACATGCACGTGCATTTTCTTTATGACGAAGCGCTAACAGATGTCATGCCTGAGCTGTTTTTGCGCTACGGTGTGACCAGCGTTAGAGACACTGGCGGCGATGTAACAAAACTTGCCGCGCTTCGCGAAGCGCTTCAAGACACACCCACACCCAGAATCTATTTTTCTGGCCCGTTATTAGACGGCAAGTTTGTAGTGTATGACGGCAGCGACCCCAGCCGCCCGCCCCTTGGCACAGGTGTTTCTGGCGAAGAATCTGCAATGGCCACAGTCACCGCGCTCAAATCCGCCGGTGCTGACTTTATTAAAATCTATGAACTCATAGATCCTGCTACCTACAACAGCCTTGCGGCGGCGGCAAAACAACTAGAAATGCCCATAGCGTCCCACGTACCGCTTATGATGACCGCAGATGTAGCAGGCCCAATAGCCGGCTCCATGGAGCATTTGCGCAACATTGAACTGGCTTGTGCAGCAAACTGGCAAGACTTGTTGGTGCAGCGGCAAGCCAAAATAACGGGGTTTACCGAAGGCTTAGGACATACCTTGCGCAGTGAACTGCACAGCGCACAGCGTATTCCTGCCATTAAGGCCTATGATGAGACCCGCTGCGACGCAGTACTAGATGCCCTAACCAATACTATTCAGGTGCCTACGCTGCGCCTGAACACTGTGCTCATGCTTAAACCCTTTGAACGAGCCGATTGGCCAGAAGCGGCGACAGCATTGCCGCAAAACGTGCTGGAAAACTGGCAGGCGAGAATCAACCTACTCAGTGCCAATAGCTTAGACATCGACCATACCTTCGCTAACTGGAGTCAGTTTTTAATTGCTAGATTGTTGGAACGAGGCGTGCCCATTGGTGCAGGCACAGATACGCCCATTGGCCTAGGCATTCCCGGTTACAGTCTGCACACCGAATTAGAGTTGTTGGTTGCCAGCGGCATGAGCACCCAGCAAGCGCTTTATTCAGCCACGGTTACGCCAGCTGAGTTCTTGGGGTTAGAGGGCACTATGGGACAAATCAAAGTGGGTATGGCAGCTGACTTAGTATTGCTCAGCGACAATCCACTGGAAAACATCAAACACAGCAGAACGATTACCAAGGTGATGTCTAAAGGGTCATGGGTTGAATGATTTTAGGACAGGTCTAACCACTCGACTCTTGAGGGCCGGGTAGCCTGCCGGTTGGTAGGTAATAATGATGGCGCGACGCGGCGCATCTGAATGGTTTGGCTGAGAACCGTGAACAATATGCGGATCAAAAAACACCACGGACCCAGCCGGTGCTTCCATCAACACTTGGTCTTGTTCGGAAAAAGCAGTGGGATGCGTAAAAAAGCCCTGTAATTGCGAGCCATCCTCACACCCTGGCAAACGCCCATTTTTGTGGCTGCCCTGAATCACGCGCAGGCAACCATTTGACGCATCCGCATCATCAAACAAAACCATGACGTTAGGTAACTGGTCTACATGATCACAATCATGGATCCAATACGGTGAGTCTTGGTGCCAACGAAAGCCTGAACCCTCTTTCGCCGGTTTTAGATTTAGTTTAGCCGTCCACAAAGCCAGTTCGTGGGTGCCAACTATTTGCTGCATGGGCTGGGTCAGCCGCGGCTCGTCAATTAAGGCATCGAAGTGCTGACTCAATTCATTAACCGGCTCAATGACACGAACAGCATCATTGGCCACCCCATGCTCAAATTGCACAGTAATAAAATCTATGTCCGTAAAGCGGTTACCATCTAACGCATAAGGCTGAATTTTACGACCCTGAGCCGCGCCTTGCTGAATCAACTCGACCGCGTCCGTTTGTGCTTGCTGAGCCGCTGACCTAAGTAAAGACAACTCAGATGCCGAAAAGACGCGCTCTCGAATGAGAAAACCTTTTGATTGGTAGTCCGAGAATTCACTATTAGTTAGGAAAAAGGGCAAGAAACGCCTCCACAAAAAAGCTCTAAGTGGCTGAAACAGAAAAATTATATCCTAACCCACGAACAAACGTTTACCGCCAATGTCCATCAAATCGCTACAGTCCTCAAGATTTAATCAGGTCCTAAGAGCACCGTCGCAAGCCCCACGCTAAATAAAGTCGCTGATGTGTAAATTTACTTGGTATAACGGCGAAAAGTGTTTCAGCACAGTCCAAATCACGATGATAAAAATCGTTGTACGAATCGGCCCAGAGGGTCGATTTGTGTTTTCATCCCGCTACTACAACCGCTCATCAGAGGTATACCCCACTTTGTCAGAGCGCCCTTATCTAAGCCTCCGGGAACACTTAGAAACACTCACTGGGATTTTCTTTCAAAATGTTTCAAAGCCGAAGTTTGGTGCAACGCAACTTGTTCATTCATATGAACAGCTGACGTCACATCAAAGCACTTTAATTTAGAGCACTTTATTTAAAGTACTTTATTTGAAGTACTTCCTTTGCAACAACCTGAAAGAAAACGAATTGGGTAACCGTCTCAAATATGAGGCCAAACAAATTTAGGTTAGAGGGGATTCAAATGTCGCGAATAGTAATATATCGCAGCTCACTGGCGCTCTGCGCTACTGTGCTTTCTGCTGGACTATTTAGTTATTCCAGCGTCTACGCCGC
>QXZU01000100.1 GCA_009886205.1 K189A clade bacterium
CTGTAAGTCAGTAATCAATTGGTCGCGCTTTGGGTGCGTTGCAAAATCTTGCCAGTCGCGCATTTCACCCACCTGGGCACTCAGCGCGTTTATGTCTTTTTCAAAGCCGGAGATGCCGCGTTTTTGAATGGCGCGCGCTTGGCTCAAAGTTTGGGTTGCAGGTTTCAGCCGACCGTCTTCAATCGCAACTTTTATGCTTTTAATCATGGCCTCTAGTTCAGAGGTTAGCCTTTTTTGCTCAGCGGATAGATCAGCAACTAGAGTGGCGCTGGATTGTATTGACGCGGCGAAATCTGTGAGGACCGCCGGTTCTGCAAGTTCTTTTGGCCATGCAATTTGTGACAATGTTTTTTCTGCCCGTGAAGTCCATTTTCTATTGGCCTCCAGCAAGCGCTTAATATTTTTTTCGCCAGATTGCGCAAACACTGTGAGCGCGGAAGGCGCCACTTTGCCCAGTCTCTCAGCGGCATTAGCAAGCTGTTGTACTTGTGAGTTGACGCCTCGGTAAATGTCTTCTTGGCTTTGGTTGGGTGGGAATTGTTCTGAGGCAACCGACCAAGCTTGTGAAATATCTTGTTTTTGCGCAATGAGCTGCTGCAAATTGTCTAATGCGTTTTCTTCCTTAACGGCTGCTTCAATCTGTTCTAGCCGTTTAATTAGATCTGGATAAGGGTTGCTTGAGGCATCTGGTACAGAGATGTCTATATTGACGAGCGGGTTAGCCGCCAGCGCATAGGTAGCTTCGCCTTCTATTAAGGCGTTTAAGTCAGTCTCAGACTGAGTGATAGCGAGTGCGGCCTCACTGCGTTTTTCATTCAATAAATTGAGTTTTTTCCGCTGTACGATGAGGGCATCTAAATTAGTGGCCTTTATCTTTAGAGTCTTTGTGATGTTGTCATCTACAGCCGCGAGGCGCTCAATGTTTGTAGCTTTGGATGACTTTGCGTTTCTAATGGTTTCAAGCTGAGTTCGCGCCAAACGGTTGGTTGCTTTGTCGTGTCCTCGCGAAGATTTCTCCAACAAGGTAAGCGCTGCTTCGCTGCGCATTTCTGTTTTACTTAGGATGCTATGCAGAGAGGTTTCATTGCCGCGCATGGCTAATTGGCATAACTGTTCTAGTGAACTTGCTTGACCAATTAAACCGTCCACCTCCTCAGCCGAAGCGTTGGCGATGCGCGCACTGATTATTCGCGGGTCAGCCATCAGTGGGTTGTTTTGATCGCTGCCCACTAATGAAATGATTTTTGCAGCCGCTGTTGGTGCAAGGTTGTCGTCGTTCAAGAATGGTTCTAACAGACGATAATCTTCTATTAATTGCATTGCGGACTTTCTAACTTCGTCGTTAGACGAGGATTGCAATACGCTTACTACAGTTTGTTTAAGCGGTTCAGCCAGCGCCTCGGAAGTTTTCTCTCGCGCTAGCGTCCTAAGAATATCTATTTTCCCAAGATCTTCGCTAGTTTCGAGTTGGACCACCAATTTTTGGGCTGACCTTTCGTCAGAGTTGAACAGACGCTTAAACATGGTGTTACTAATCCTGTGGCAGAACGTTGTGCGCGCCGTCACAAAGAGGCGCGCCTTTTGTGTGCTTGCACCCGCAGAAAAACATAGTTTTAGTTTTTTCTGCTGTGTAGGTCATTGGCAAAAAGTCTGTGCCTTCATGAGAGCCATCGCAAAATGGTTGTCGCGCACTTTTTCCACAAGAGCACCAAAAGTATTTTTTTCCTTCCGTCACATCTACTGGGTACGGAGATTTTTGGGGTATGTCAGGGTTGCTCACATTCGGTCCTTATTTTTTGCGTCTAAATAAATATTGAAGCGGATACTAGGCCTTCACTGGCTGCAATAAAAGGCCTAGTAATAGAGTAACTGGCCCATCACTTAATGCAGTAATTGGGCCTGTTACAAGGGTTTAAGATGGGGGGTTAAGAAAACTCTCGAGCTTCCCACCAAGGGAAAAATTCAGGCATGTCGGTAGAGACTTTGCCCGGAAAGTCTGCCGGTCTTTTTTCTAAAAATGAAACCACGCCTTCTTTAGAATCTGGCGACTTACCGCGATGATAAATGCCACGAGAGTCAATTTTATGTGCTTCCATTGGGTGATCTGCACCTAGCATCTTCCACATCATATGGCGGACCAAGGTAATGGATACCGCGGAGGTATTGTCTGCGATCTCGGCGGCAATTTTTCGCGCCTCCACCAATAAGTCTTCAGGTTCGTGCAAACTTCTCAGCAGTCCGCCTTCCATAGCCTCACTCGCTGGGAACACTTTGCCGGAGTAACACCACTCCAATGCTTTACTGATGCCCACAACTCTGGGCAGGAAGTAGCTTGAGCAAGCTTCTGGAACAATGCCCCGGCGCGCGAATACAAAACCGAATTTGGCGTTGGTTGAGGCTAAGCGAATGTCCATTGGCAAAGTCATGGTTACGCCCACACCCACTGCTGGGCCATTGATAGCGGCAATAATGGGTTTGTTCAGCTCGTATAGGCGCAGGGTTAAACGGCCACCGCCATCACGGCTTAGGCCGTTTTCTTTGTCTTCTCTAGAGTCGTAGTCAAAGGCATTGCCGCCGCCGGATAAATCGGCGCCAGCGCAAAATCCTCTGCCCGCACCGGTGATGATAATGGCTTTCACATCGTCGTCTGCATCGGCTTTGTCGCATGCATCTATGAGTTCAAAAAGCATCTCGTTGTTGAACGCGTTCAGTGCTTCCGGCCGATTTAATGTAATGGTCAGAATGCTGTCTTCAACTTCGTAAAGAATGGTGCTGTAGCTCATCTCGTCTCCCCTATCATTTGATTTTTGCTTTACCCGTATGGTGCCTATCTTGGCTAGTTTTAGCTATGGGATTTGGCCCTTTGTGTCTTAGGAGAAGGCAAAATCTCCAGCTTGGCGGTATGCTTACCAGCGTTGACTTAAGCAAAAGTTGAACAATTGAAATACACAGTAGAGAGAGGTTAAAGAAAGCAGCGTTGCAGATTCAATTTTCTCAACAGGAACAAGCATTTTGCGCGCAGGTAGATGAGTTTATTGCTCAGTATTGGCCCGCGGAGACCGCTGTGCTGGGCGCCCGTGGTCCGGGTCAAACGCAGGTTTGGTACAAGGCTGTGGTGGACGCGGGATGGAGTGTGCCTGGCTGGCCAGTGGAATTTGGGGGCACCCAGTGGTCGGCGGTTCAGCACTATATTTGGCAGAGTCGCTGCATGGCGGCTAATGCCCCAGCAACCCGAACTTTTGCCACCGAGCATGTTGGGCCACTGCTGTTTGAATATGCACCTCAAAGGCTGCTGAGCAAATATTTACCCGGCATTCGAGACCTCACACAAGGCTGGTGCTTTGGTTGGAAGGAAGCCCAATGGCCTGACTTGAGCCAACATATGGCAACGACGCTTGTACAGGCAGATACCGGTGAATACCTATTGAATGGTGAGAAGCGCGCGGTTTTGGGTGTGGTGGCCGCTCGCTGGATGTTGGTGGGCTGCGCGCTAAAAGCAGAGGCCGGGAGGATGCAAGCTCGTGGTCAGATTACGGATCACAGTACGGATCACAACACTGATCAGAGTACGGATCAGAGTACGGATCAAAGCAATGATCTGGATGAGGAAGAATACGGTCTGTGTATTGTTGATCTAACCGCTCAGGGCGTTGATGTACGGCCCTCCAGCGCCAGCCAAAGCCAGTTTGGTGCAGTGGTTTTCACCAACGTTGTGCTCGACCAAGCAGATATTTTACCTATTTCCGGTCAAGCCTTTATTCAGCGCATTGCTCAACAGTCCGCCAGTTCAGCGCCTCAAGGCGAGGTGGCCGTTGAAGTAGCCGGTAATATGGGCGCAGCAATCCAAGTAACTGCGCCTGCTTTGCAGCGCCAATTGACCGATATACAGGGCTATATCGAGCAACAGGGCTACATTGATGATGAGGAACTCAGCCGTGACATTAACGAGCTAGGCGTAGACTTAGCCGTGCTAAATGCTTTAGAGCT
>QXZU01000101.1:0-2189 GCA_009886205.1 K189A clade bacterium
CCTCACTAGGTTACTATGTAGGCGCATGCTATGAGGGCCACGGGTATATGCGCCAAGGTTTACTACAGCTCGTTAAGTTTGCTTTTTCCACAATGGGCCTGCACCGCTTGGAGGCGAATATCCAACCAGACAACACTCGCTCTCAGGCACTCGTTGATGCCTGCGGGTTTAACTTCGAAGGCCTGTCAAAGGGCTTTTTATTCATTAATGGCAGTTGGCGCGACCATGAGCGATGGTGCATTGTAGATACTCGCAGCTCACTAAAACCCTAAATTCTATGCAAAATAATAATCTCAATGTCGTTGTGCTTGCAGGTGGATCTTCCGCCGAGGCTGATGTGTCCCGACAATCTGCGGCCCAAGTAAAATTGGCGCTGATGAACACCGGCTTTCAGGTCTCAGTGGTAGAGCTAGATAGGAATTGCCCATCTGAGCTAATCAAAATACAACCAGACGTAGTTTTCCCCGCCCTCCACGGGCCCCCTGGGGAAGACGGCACGGTGCAGGGTTTATTAGAAATGCTGGGGCTATGCTATGTGGGCAGCGATGTGCGCGGCAGCGCCATGGCAATGGATAAGGCAGTGGCCAAAAGTATATTCAAACGCCACGGATTACCCATTATTGATGACTACATTGTAGAGCCCAGTGCAGACCTAGCAGCTACTGCCGCAGACATTGAGCGTCTACTAGGCCCCCGCGTGGCCATTAAGCCGCTTAATCAGGGTTCGGCCTTGGGCGTGCAACTGCTGCCCAACGGCGGCGACATAGCCGCAGCCTTGGCACAATGCCTTGCTTTTGGGCGCTGTCTAGTGGAACCGTTTATACTTGGCCGCGAAGTCACCGTAGGTGTGCTAGAAACCCCCAAGGGCTCCAAAGCCCATCCGGTCATTGAAATATGTACCGCAGAAAATGAATGGTACGACTACCACAACCGGTATACGCCCGGACAAAGCAGCCATGTCATGCCGGCCCAAGTGTCTGAAGAACTCGCTGAGCAGCTGCGCAGTACCGCACTTTCAGCACATAAAGCATTGGGGCTGAGAGACCTCTCAAGATCAGACTTCATACTCACCGATACCGATCAAATAGTACTGCTGGAAGTTAATGCCCTACCCGGTATGACGCCTGTGAGTTTGTACCCAGAGGGTGCTGCTGCAATAGGCTATGAGTTTGATGCGCTGATTGAGCATCTTGTGCTCAGAGCCTTTCGGCGGGGAGAAACGAAAAGGTGAGGTTGCTCAGGACTTTTGAATACGCCTGACTTATGGGATCTTTGCTCTGCATTGCGCAATGAGAGAACCAGCTGAACTACATTAACGGCCGCTTGGCTCGGCATTTAACCGAGCCTCAATGCAACCTGCGGACGCTTGGCTCGGCATTGCACCAAGCCCCCGAATGGGCGCTGCTTTCAACCACCCATCCGTGCCCGTACTTACTGGCTAACTAGCTACAGATCGTATCCGCGCTCGTTATGAGCGACCAAATCTAGCCCCTCTTGCTCGTCCTCTTCGCTCACTCTGTTGCCGACAAGCGCATCGGTCAGCTTAAGAATTCCGTAGGTTACAACCGCTGTGTAGACAATCGCAGCAATAATACCAATTAACTGAACCTGCACCTGAGCGCCAATGCTAATTTCTTCTTGGCCGCCAAATACACCTAATGCATTGCTGGCGAAAACACCGGTTAGCAACGTACCCAAAATACCGCCCACACCGTGAACCGGGAACACATCTAATGAGTCATCAATTTTCAGCGTACGCTTGATATAACCTGTGGCGTAGAAACATACAAAACCAGCACTTAGGCCAATGATCAACGCGCCGCCCGGTCCCACAAAGCCAGAGGCTGGGGTAATGGTACCCAGACCTGCAACCATGCCTGTAACTGCACCCAATGCTGAGGCTTTGCCGTATTTCATCTTTTCTAACAGCATCCAAGTCAATGCACCCATTGCCGCTGAAATATGCGTAGCGAGCATTGCCATACCGGCGTCGCCATTCGCGCCAAGCGCACTGCCACCGTTAAAGCCAAACCACCCGACCCAGAGCAAACCCGCGCCGGTTATGGTTAACGTCATGTTGTGAGGCGGCATTGCCTGGGTTGGAAAACCTCTGCGATTGCCCAAAACCATAGCGGCAACCAGTGCTGCTACACCTGCGGTAACGTGTACAACTATGCCGCCTGCAAAGT
>QXZU01000101.1:2199-12991 GCA_009886205.1 K189A clade bacterium
CAAAGTCCATAACCCCTAGGTCAGACAACCAGCCGCCGCCCCACACCCAGTGACAAATGGGTGCATAAACAAGGATCAACCAAGCAGCACAGAATAGGACCACAGCTGAAAAACGCATGCGCTCAGCGAAGCCACCTACAATCAACGCGGGTGTTATCACGGCAAACGTCATTTGAAAAAGCGCAAACACGCTCTCTGGAATAGTGCCTGACGGGGTTTCTTGGCCAATAGCGGCAAGCATGAAGTTGGATGTACCGCCTATAAAAGCGTTCATAGAACCGCCATCACCGAAGGCTAGGGAATACCCAATGACCATCCATAGGACCGACATCAAACAGGTGATGGTAAAACACTGCATCAAGACGCTGAGCACGTTTTTGGTACGGACCAAGCCAGCATAAAAAAGCGATAGGCCAGGAATGGTCATCATCAGAACAAGTGCTGTTGCGGTCATAATCCACGCAGTGTCCGCACCCTCAATGCCCTCTGCATAGGCAGGTAGACTAAAAATGAGTCCAACCAGTAAAGCAAAAATTTTCATTTATTATCCCCATCAAGATTTATCAAGGGACGTATTTAATAGAAAGGACAATAAAAACGCCACATAATCGTGCGCTTTAAAGGCATTTTTTTAACTACTTTGGATTGGCTGTTCCATCCACCAATTTTTGCACCAATTTAGGGCCTTCATAAATAAATGACGAGTATATTTGTAACACATTCGCCCCGGCAGCTAGCATAGCCACAGCATTATCCGGAGTGGATATTCCGCCGACGCCGACGATAGGCATATTTGCGGGCAATTTTGCCCGAAACTTCCTCACCACGACCGCACTCTTTTGTGTCAACGGCGCACCGCTAAGACCACCCGCTTCATCAGCATGTACGTGACCCTGGACCGCATGGCGCTCCAAGGTGGTATTGGTTGCAATAAGCCCTTCTAACTCCGACGCGGCCAACTGAGTAGCAATACTGTCAATGTCTTCGTCATCAAGGTCTGGTGCCACCTTTAGCAAAACCGGGACCACTGAGCGCCCGTTGGCCAAGCGTTGCTGAGCCTCTTTCACTCGACCGAGTAACTCAGCGAGTGCCCCGCCATGCTGCAGCTGGCGCAGACCCGGCGTGTTGGGAGAGGAAAGGTTAAGCGTGAAATAGTCCGCCAAGGCATAAAGGCGCGTCATACCTATTAAATAATCATCGGTGGCGCTTTCTAGCGGCGTATCTTTGTTCTTACCCAAATTAACCCCAATGAGCGTACCGCTTATGCGTCCACTCTGACGGACACGTTCAAGCCGCCCGGCCATTGCATCCACGCCCTGGTTATTGAAACCCATACGATTAATCAGCGCACTGTGCTCTTTTAGCCTGAACAGCCGCGGCTTTGGGTTGCCCGGTTGTGGCTTTGGGGTAACGGTACCCACTTCAACAAAGCCAAAGCCTACTTTGGCAAGCCCAAGTACAGCTTGAGCATCCTTATCCAAACCTGCAGCCAGACCAATGGGGTTGGCAAGCTCACGCCCCAAAAACGCGACTTTCTTGCCCTCTAAAGGGCGTACCGGCCCAGGTAACTGGCCCATGGCATTCAGGCCATTAATGGCGGCATTGTGGGACAACTCAGGTGGCAAGTTGAGGAGAATATTTTGTGCTAATTTCATCATGACGCTAGTGTAACGGTTCCTACCCAGCCGGCCCAACGCATTCGCGACATCTGAGTACAAAATCTATCCCCTCATCTTAGCCAAACCTAAAAACACCTAACGCCGACCGACCAAAATCGGAAATCGTTACGCCTGTAATCTCTCGTAACAATTTTCCTTGGCAAAAAGACGTTTCTATCTGGACCTTCACTCTCGGGCGGCTACAATGAGCTTTCAGCAGTTATTAGGTCCGATATGAATACCGCAGACAGCCAGTCACCATTTGCCGCCATTAACCAAGCACGCAGTTATTTAGCAAGCAAAGTCATTGGCCAAGAAGGGTTAATTGACCGCCTGATTATGGCCCTTTTATGTGGCGGTCACTTGTTGGTTGAAGGCGCACCGGGGTTAGCCAAGACCCGCATCATTAAAGAGTTGGCGGGCATCATTGAGGGCAACTTCCAGCGCATTCAGTTTACGCCAGACCTTTTGCCCAGTGACGTTACTGGCACCGAAATTTATAGACCCGAAGATGGCACCTTCAACTTTCAGCCGGGACCCATTTTTCACAACCTCATCCTCACCGACGAAATCAACCGCGCACCGGCCAAGGTGCAATCAGCACTGTTAGAAGCCATGGGCGAGCGTCAGGTCAGTTTTGGCCGCGAGACCTTTGCGCTACCTGAGCTGTTCATGGTTATGGCAACCCAGAACCCAATTGAACAGGAAGGCACCTACCCGCTGCCTGAAGCTCAACTAGACCGTTTCTTGCTGCATGTACTGGTTGACTACCCAGATAGAGAAGCTGAAACAAAAATCCTCCAGTTGGTACGCAACGAAAACGCCCAGATTTCTGCGCCGGCACAAACACTGATCACCCAACATAATATTTTTAGCGCGCGGCAAGAAATGCTAGCACTGCATATGGCAGAGCCAGTAGAGCGATATATTGTTGAGCTGATTTTAGCCACGCGTAATCCTCCGGAAAGAATCAAGCCTTGGTTAGAGTTTGGGGCAAGCCCTCGAGGCACAATTGGCTTAGACATGTGCGCTCGAGCCTTAGCTTGGTTAAACGACCGCAACTTTGTAACGCCAGAAGATGTACAAAGCGTTGCCCACGACGTGCTGCGTCACCGCTTAATCTTATCCTTCGATGCAGACGCGCAAGGTATTACCACAGACCAAGTAATAGATGACCTCATCGCCCTAGTCCCTGTGCCATAAAGTTAATGTCTAAGCACGCCCAACATCAACCGGCAAACGACCCCAGCACTGCCAGCGGCAAAGCGGCGGACGTTATTCCCGGCGCCTATATTTCACTGCCACAACTCTTGGCTTTGCGACACAAAAGCGTGCGCGCGTATCAGGGCCAATCAGCCAAGGTCATGGGCAGCCAGTCCGGCATTAAACTGTCTAAAATTAAAGGTCGCGGCATAGACTTCGCAGAAGTGCGCGCCTACCAACCCGGCGACGATGTGCGCGCCATTGACTGGCGTGTCACCGCGCGCAAAAACAAACCACACACCAAACTCTTTCGCGAGGAAAGAGAGCGTCCAGCACTGCTCTTTGTCGACCAGAGCCAACACATGTTCTTTGGCTCTAAACAACGACTAAAGTCTGTGGCTGCGGCAGAACTAGCCGGACGCATCGCTTGGCAAACGCTCGCCGCTGGTGACCGGGTCGGCGGGATTGTCATAAGTAACGACGAGCAAACACTCTACCGGCCTTTTCGCACCAGCCGCGCAATAGGCAGGTTGCTCAACCAGGTAGCCGTTGCTAACCAAGCGTTAAAAAGATCACCCGGGCTTGATACACAATCCAGCAAATTTACTGGCCTAGAGCAGTTAAGAAGACTGACCCAAAGCAACTACAAAATTTTTATCATCAGCGATTTTAGTGGCGACCTTACAAGTTGGTCAGAGCAAATCAAAAAACTGGCACGCAACAATCAAGTGGTCGCTCTGCACATTCAAGATCCGTTAGATAAAGAGTTACCGCCAGCAGACCATTATGTGATTACCGACGGCAACCAGCGGCTACAGTTTTACTCCGGCAAGGAGAACCTGCGCGCAAAATATTCAGCTGACTTCGCAGAGCGCTGCCAAGTGCTGAAAGACTTATGTCGACATGAGTCAATGACATATC
Source organism: K189A clade bacterium (assembly GCA_009886205.1). Classification (GTDB taxonomy): domain Bacteria; phylum Pseudomonadota; class Gammaproteobacteria; order Pseudomonadales; family Azotimanducaceae; genus UBA4421. The sequence continues at coordinate 5,982 of QXZU01000101.1, forward strand.
TTGCATTGAGCACCGAAGACCCTAACTGGGATCATTTAAGTTGGGTATAAATGAATAACGACCCGTTAGCACAGCTCAGAGATATTCGACTGCCCGTAGAGCCTGATTGGTGGCCACTGGCATTTGGCTGGTGGATTGTCGCAGCCTTAATCTTGGTGGGCTGCATTGTCCTAACACGGTTAACGGTCAGAGCGTACAAGGCGCGCCGTCCCATTCGAGCAGTGAAGCAGTTAATGCAAGACCTCTTCGAGGAACACAGTTTGGGCGGCATAACGGATCTAGAATTCGTTCATCGCAGCAACACCCTGCTGAAACGACTTTTTGTCGTTGCCTTGGGCATGGACACCCTGGCAAAGGCTTCTGACACCCGTTGGTTGCACGCCTTAGACACCATCAGCAATAGCAATAACTTCAGCAGCGGTTCTGGACAAATCTTAGGTTTACAAAGGTTCAACCCAAACAGCGCGCCAGATATCCAAGGCCTTAAACGACATTTGACCGAGTTATTAGCCAAAGTGCACCCAACAAAAACAAAGCGACTTTTCCTGCACAACCGCAACAACCTTGCACTTAATGCACACAACCAAATAGAGCCCGCCAATGATTGAGTGGTTATGGCCGTGGGTATTTTGGGCGCTACCTCTACCCCTGCTGGTGAGGTTTCTATTGCCGCAAAGCGAACGCGCAGAAGCGGCGCTCACCGTGCCCAGTTTAGGCGATTTTTCTAGCATAACCACTGCCCATTCAGGTGAACCGGCGCGACGCCTGTGGAAAATAATTCTCCTCAGCCTTGCATGGACATTCCTTGTTACCGCAGCTGCAAGGCCACAACTTATCGGCGACCCTGTGTCACTGCCCGCCTCAGGCAGAGACCTCATGTTGGCGGTAGACATCTCGGGCAGCATGGGCACCGAAGACATGCAGGTCCAAGGCGACTTCGTTGACCGATTGTCTGTGGTTAAAGCAGTCATTGCGAAATTTGTTGAAGCACGTAATGGCGACCGCATAGGGTTGGTTTTATTTGGTACCAATGCCTATCTCCAAGCACCACTGACCTTCGACTTGAAGAGCGTTAACCGCCTACTGATCGAAGCGCCTGTCGGCATTGCTGGAGGTAAGACCGCCATTGGCGATGCCATAGGTTTGGCGGTAAAACGCCTGCGCAAACGACCTAACGAAGAAAAAGTGCTGATCTTACTTACCGATGGTGCCAACAATGTCGGCGAGGTCGAACCCAAGGTTGCCGCAGAGTTGGCGGCAAGAGATGGCATTAAGATTTACACTGTGGGTGTGGGTGCAGACGAAATGCGTATGCCGGGTATTTTTGGCACCCTAGGCGGCAGAGTAACCAACCCTTCTGCCGACTTAGACGAAGATACCCTTGAGGGCATTGCTGATGTCACTGGGGGCAAATACTTCCGCGCCCGCGACCCTCAAGCGTTGATACAAATCTACGCGATCATTGACGAGTTGGAACCGGTAGAGCAAGAGTCCGAAGTTTACCGACCGGTCCAAGCGCTATTTTTCTGGCCCTTGGGTTTATGCCTTGCGCTGATTACCTTGCTCCTGACAGTAGAACTCATACTGGGACGGGAGACATCACGTGTTTGATGAATTCCATTTTTTGCGACCACTGTGCTTATTAGCATTTATCCCTTTGGCAGCGCTGATACAGTTTTGGGTCAAAAAAACTCGCGGACGTTCTAAATGGCTGAGCGCAATCAATAGCGAACTTTTGTCTGTACTCATAGAAGACAGCGCGAAATCCTCAGGTACATGGCTTAAGGTCACCTTACTCTTTGCCCTAGCAGCAAGTGTGATCGGCCTTGCTGGCCCCACTTGGGAAAAGCTGCCGCAAAATGTTGAACAAAAAAATGACGCGTTGGTGATCATGTTAGATCTCTCGCTCTCCATGCTTGGAGAAGACATAAAACCCTCGCGAATGGTTAAGGCAAAACAGAAAGTCATTGATATATTGCGACTCCGCAACGAAGGCCTAACCGGACTCATTGCCTACGCTGGGGATGCCCACAGCGTGGTGCCGCTGACTGACGATAACGCCACTATAGAAAATCTGCTTGTAGCACTGGACCCCACTATGATGCCCGTGTTCGGCAGCAACCCAGAACATGCCATGACATTGGCCATTGAACTATTTTCTAACGCGGGCATGCAAGAGGGTCGCGTGCTGATCATCAGTGATGGCATTGACGACATCAGTGCGGTCAGCAAGTTCCGCAACTCGTCATTTCCAATATCCGTTATCGGCGTCGGCACGCCTCAAGGTGCCCCCATTCCCATTGACCTGCCAGGGGAAGCGCGAAGATATATTCAAGACCCATCCAACCAACGGGTCATTGTGCGATTAGAAGAAGACAACCTAGTGCAAGTAGCTAACCAAAGCTTTGGGCGTTACGCGCGGCTAAGCATTGGCGAACAAGACATCTCCCAAGTGCTGTCCACCTCACTGCCTACCGAAGACGCGTCAATAAAAGTTGAGCGTGAATTCGATACATGGGCCGACCAAGGTCACTGGATAACATTGCTGTTGTTACCGCTACTTCTAATTGGCTTTAGACGCGGCGTACTTGCCTGCCTACCCCTTGCGCTGGCACTACAAATTACGCCAGCGCCCAGTTATGCGCAGGCTTCTGCACAAAGCGCAGCGCCTGCAAGTCAATCAATTGAAGATTCACGAGGCTTTTCTGCCACCCAAACCCTTGGCGATTTGTGGGCCGGTGCATGGCTAAGAGATGACCAACGCGGTTACCAAGCGCTCGCCGAGGGTGATTCGGCGAAAGCCGCAACCCTTTTCGCTGACCCACAGTGGAAAGCTGCAGCAGATTATAAAAACGGTGATTGGCAACGTGCTCTGAATGGTTTCAGTGCCAAGCAAGACGGCAGCACTTATCGATCAAGCCGCGAAGATAGGTTCAATACGGCTTACAACAAAGGGAACGCCCTCGCCCACCTTGGCCAATATGACAAGGCCATTGAGGCATATGACGCAGCACTGGCAATCTACCCTAACGATGAAGATGCTGCGTTTAATAAAGACCTAGTTGAAAAACTTAAGGAACAGCAGCAACAACAGGAACAAGACCAGCAAAAGGAAGGCGAAGAGGCGCAGCAGCAACAAGAGGGGCAAGACAGCAGCGAAAATTCAGAAAGCCAGCCTAACCAAGAACAAGAGTCTTCAGAGCAACAGCAAGACAGCGAATCGGAAAATCAAGATCAGCCCACTGAGGAAGAGCAACAGCAGCAAGAGGCCCAGGCAGAACAGCAGGACCAAGAAAGCGAAGCCAATAGAGATGAAAAACAAGAGGCACTTGAGCAATGGTTGCGCCGGGTACCCGATAATCCAGGCGGGCTGCTGAAACGTAAATTCCAATACGAAACCAAACAGCGACTTCGCCAAGGGGATTATAGTAACCAACAGGGTGAGCAAATATGGTGACTGGCACAGCACCTGCGCTGAAGCAGTTACCCTCGCGCCAAGCGCAGATCAAATCAGCGCGCAGGAAGTCAATGTCCCTATTCGCACGACTGGTAATCGCCAGCCTAGTTGCATTGCTTACTTTGCCAGCTCAAGCGGAAGTAATCAGTTTGCTGTCCAGCGAGTCTATCGAAGAACTAGAATCTGTTAGGTTGGCCATAAGACACGTGGGCACACGGCAAAGCGAAACGCTAGATTTAGCCATGCTGAACAGAGACTTCCATGTCATGGGTACCAATACCAGCAGTCAGTATCAATACATCAACGGTAAGGCTGAAAGCTGGGTAGATTATCAAATTACACTACAACCGAAGCGCTCTGGCACACTGACAATTCCACCGATAAAAGTAGGCAATGAACGCACCAAGGCCATGCAGTTGGAAGTGCGCAAACTGACCGAAAGCGCCCGAGCCAAAATAGCCGGCTTAATTTTCTACGAGCAAGAATTTTCAACTGATGAGGTTTACGTTCAAAGCCAGTTGCTCATGACAAGAAGACTGTTTTACATGGATGGCGTACAACTCTATGGCGGCCAGCCTGGCGCTCCAGAAGTTGACGACGCCTTGGTCATTACGCTGGGTGAAAACAGAAATACATCTGGCGTTCGCAACGGCAAAGCTTATGGGGTCATTGAACAGCGCTATGCAATATTCCCTCAAAGCAGCGGTTCGCTAACCATTCCACCTATCCAGTTATCGGCAAGTGTTCGACTCATCGACCGAGGTCGCGCCTCGCGCAAAGCGGTACGTGTGAGTACCGATAGCGCCCAGATCAACGTCTTACCTATCCCAAATGAGTTCCCCAAAGATCAGCCTTGGCTGCCTGCCCTAGACCTAACGCTTGAGCAACAGTTTGGCTCGGCCACCAATCAGACCATTGGCGTTGGCGAAAATTTAAGTAGAACAATTGAACTCAATGTATATGGCAACACAGGCGCCATAGCGCCGCCACTACTCGGTGAGTTGGATGCGCGTAAATTCAAACAGTATCCAAGTCCAGCCGTTATAGATGAAGACACCAATGGATCTACCGTAGTGGGCATTCGAACCGAGACCACTGACATTGTTGCCCTCACCCCTGGCACGCATATGCTGCCGGGCATTGATATTTATTGGTGGGATACAGAGAACAAAACGGTAATGCAAACCAGCATTGCCGCAACTGTTCTGACCATCGACGGCCAACCGTTACCAGAGATCGAAGCAACCAAGCCGGTGATAGAGAACCAACCAGTGGCGGTACGTGAACCACTGGTCATGCAACGCCCTCTAGATTACAGAGACAACATCGGCAAGTTTTTACTGGGCCTGCTGTTTGTAGTTGCGCTTTGGCGGCTGGTGTTATGGTTGAATCAAGATAAGGCCACCGCATCAAGGGTCAGCCAACTGAGTGCAGCGATGAGTGCCTACCGAGCCGCTGTGAAGAGCGAAGATCTCATGCGGATTAGAAGCACTCTGCAAGCATATTTGCTCATCTACTTCGACGCCTCAATAGGTGAAAGCTGGCATCAGTTTTTACAAAGCTCAGATTCGGCAAGAGATTACGCCCGCGTACTAGACTCGGCCAAGTATGCAGAGGCCGCAGTCATGCGTGACTGGGACGAAGCGTTAGCACAGCTGAGCCACCAAGCATTAGCGGCGCTGACAGCCCACCAGGCAACAGACTCCGCTCACTTGCCCGACCTGTACCCACAACACTAAATCAAATTAGCCTGACACTACCCCAACGCAAAGCCGTCGGAACAGTACTCACTGATACCTAGGCCAAGCTCTTAGAAACAATCTCGTACAGGTCTTTAGAAAGGTTTTCTCTACGCGAGAGGTCCTCCAAAACGCCGCGCATCAGCCCTTGGCGCTTGCTGTCATAGCGACCGAATCTTGCCAACGGTGTAGCCAAGCGTGATGCAATTTGCGGGTTCAATTCGTCTAACTTCGCCACCGCTTGCCCCATAAACTCGTAACCTGAGCCATCTAAGGCGTGGAAACGGCGATTATTCAACATGGCAAAAACACCGTAAACAGAGCGTGCACGGTTAGGGTTTTTCATATCAAAACTTGGGTGAGCGACTAATTTTTTCAACGCATCAATATCATACACTGGGCTTTGCGCCTGCAGGTTAAACCAAAGGTCGATCACCAAAGCCTGACTTTGCCATTGCTCAAAAAAGTGCTGCAGAATTTTATTGCGGAACTCTGCGCTGATCATTGGATTGCGGGTAATGATACCCAAAGCAGACCTACGGTCAGACAAGTTGTCCGCATTAAAATAGCGTTCGCTCAAAGATTTCTCCAGCGCTTCACCGGATAGTGTTCGCACGTGCAAAGCATAAGCGACACTGTACAGACTGCGTTGCGCCATACCCGCTGCATTGGGCGCATAGGCACCCACTGGCCTGTAGCGATCACAAAGTTGCGCCCAAATATCCCCGTGCTGGGTAGCTGCCTCTTGCAAAGCGGCCTCGCGGGCATCGAGTAAAGTGTCCACTTCAAAACCAGAGATTTGTTCAAAAAGGTAATTTTCGTTGGGCACCAAAAGCATGGTAGCTGCAAACAATTGATCTTCAGCATCGGTCAAATCAATCGCGCTTTTTGCAACTTGAGCTAACGCCTGAATAGGATCTGCGCCACTCAATGTCTGCTTCTCGTCAAAGTGCTTTATCCAAAGTGTTTGCAGCGCATCCCAGCGAACAAAACCATCTCGATCATTTTTCGCCAAAAAGGCGAGTTCGCTGTCTGCGCGCTCGTGAGTGACCTTCACCGGCGCAGAAAACTCACGCAAAAAGCTCACTGCGGGTTTAGCATCATTTGCATTCAAGCCAGCAAATTTGATTTGCGTAGTTGCTTCCCGGATCTCTAACAGCAGAGACTCGCCAGCATCTCGCACTTGAACGTCAGCAGCGCTTTCAATAGTTAGGCTTTGCAGGTCTACGCTCTGACCGTTAGCGCCAACCAAACCCATCAGGATAGGCATATGAAACGGCTTCTTATAAACTTGTCCAGGCGTATCTGGGCAGCTCTGCACAATGGGTAATGTTAATGATCCATCCGCAAAAGATTCGGTTACAGAGAGGTGCGGTGTGCCTGCTTGTTCGTACCAGCGTTTGAATTGCGACAAGTCAATATTGCCCACTTCAGACATGGCTTGGGCAAAGTCGTCTGTGGTTGCTGCCGTGCCATCATGTCGATCAAAATACAGGTCTGTGGCTTTTCTAAAGTTAGACTCACCCAAAAGGGTTTGATACATGCGTACAACTTCTGCGCCCTTCTCATAAATGGTCACGGTGTAAAAATTGGAGATTTCCAAATAGCTGCTTGGGCGCACCGGATGCGCAAGTGGGCTCGCATCTTCAGCAAATTGAACAGCGCGCATAACCCCAACATCTTCTATTCGCTTTACGGACCGAGAGTTCATATCACTGGAAAATTCCGCATCACGAAACACCGTAAAACCCTCTTTCAAGCTGAGCTGGAACCAATCGCGACAAGTGACTCTGTTGCCGGACCAATTATGAAAA
>QXZU01000102.1 GCA_009886205.1 K189A clade bacterium
TCAAGAGCGTTAATTTTGCTCTGAGTCTTGGTCCTGTGCAGGATCAGAAAATTAAGGCGCATCCATTTGAAGGTGCGCTTTTTTTTGCCTGCTGTTTAGGTAGGTGCTGACTGCGTGCGTCAACGCACACTCAACTAGCCCGGTTTAGGCCCTACATGCTTTACCCCGCGCCGAGCTTGGCGGGCAATAAAGCGCTGAGGGCTGAGATTGGTTTCCACACGCTGGGAGACCGGCGCAATCCAGCCCAATAGTTGACTGCTAATCATAGCTGCGGCCATGGGCGCGGAGCTGGTGCCCATTGATCCATGCGCGGTGGAAATCCATCCCATGTCACTGAGCTTGCCAACCACCGGTTCGCGGTCGCTAGAGACACAGCGCGGTGCGCGCTTATGGCGCAGTGATGTCATTTTGCCGTCGCCGATAAAGCGTCGGTTTTTGTTGATGTTACTCGTGCTCGCTTCCGCCGATGTCCACGGTTCGTATTCGTAGCTGCTGCCCACGGTCCACTCTTTGTCGCCGGGGATGACATAGCCGTTGCCCACTATTGGCATGGGTATTCGTGCTTGAGTCACCGGCTTTATCCAATCTAATTGGCCGTACATCTCGCCAATTTCTAAGCTTTGAGTGTTGGCGAAATTTTTGCTGGCGCCAGCGCAGGCGACAATAAAGGGCTGCTGGTCTGTCTCAACGCCCGGTTGTTTAACGAATTCAATGTTCGGATGGTCCATAAGGCCGTGACAAAGCTGGGGCAAGTCGATGATTGCGGCGCTGGGGAAAACCAATGCGCCAAGGCCGGCTAACTGAAAATCGTCAGTTAAGGTTTGCTCGTCTAGATAGGTCAGCCAATTCTGAGTCGCGCTTGAGTCAGGTGCGTAGACCTTGGCTATTCTGCGAATTTTGCTCAACTCGCCGTCGTTCATTGCCAGTTGCACCGCGCCGGTGGCGGAGAATCCCGGAAAGTTTGGGTGGTAGCTTCGGGCGTAGTGAAAAGCGCGGGCGCGAAATTCTGCGCCAGGGCTGCTGTCGCCTAACAATCTGCAATGCAGTGCGCTGACATCCATTTTTGAGCCGCCACTGGCTACGCCATTGGGATCGAACATTTGTACCTGCACGCCTTGGTCGGCCAAGTGTCGAGCAACGGTACATCCGGCGATACCTGCGCCAAAAACACTTACGCGTTGAGGCGTGCTTTGTCTTTGTTTGGCCCCGTTAGCCACTAAAGTGCCGGCGAGACTAGAGCGTTTAATGGGCTGCTGATCAACTTTGCGCATAGCAAACCCCAGCGCTTCAAGGCCTCGTCTTACAGCTCCAGCTGAGGTGAAAGAGCCTACGGTGGTGCCTTGGGTAGAGTTGTCTGCAATGGCAGACAATATGTTTAAGTCCCACATGTCAGGATTCTTTGGCGGTGAAAAGCCATCTAAGAACCATGCATCTACAGGTTGTCGTTGTCGCTTTGCTAAATCCTGAAGGCCGTCTAAGGCGTTGCCATGATAGACGCTGAGCTGTACGCGCCCATTGGCGAAGCTGCGACGGTGCCAGCCCGTGAGCAGCGGCGGTGGGTTGTCTGCAAGTACTCTATATATTTGCAAGCTCGCGCGAGTTGGGGCTATTTTTTGCCACGCCTCGTAGTCCAGTGGATGTGCTTCAAAGCTGATGAAATGCAGGTGTTTGTTGGTTTGTTGTAAAAGCTCGGTGGCGGTTATGGCGAAATTTAGACCACTACCAAAGCCCAGTTCACCGACATTAATGCACGCACCCAAGTCCTTGCGCTCAAGCAGGGCGCTGGGTTTAAGGTAGATTCTGTGGACTTCATCTGTGCCGTCAGCGGTGTAGTAAATGTCTTCATACTGCTTAGAAAATGGCTGGTCGTTGATCCAGTCCAGAGCAGCGGGGGCTATATATTCTTGGTGATAGGTCGGGCTTTGCGACATAAAAAGTTATTTGTCTAATCCGCTAGCCACTGGTCGGTTAGCGTCCACGATCCAACCGCTCCAAGAATCCGCGTACAAGGCGGCTTCGCCAAACCCCGCAATGCGCATGGCCAATATGTTGTGAATGGCGGTGACGCCAGAGCCGCAATAAATGGTTACAGCTGGGTCTTTATGGGAGCGCTCTAAGCCCAGAGCAAGAAAGCGTGTAGCAAGGTCGTCTGGCGCTTTGAAAAAACCTTGGTCGTCTAAATTGTCGCTAAAGGGCAAGCAGACTGCCCCGGGAATGTGTCCGGCGACCGGGTCGATGGGTTCCTCATCGCCGGCAAAACGCGCCAGTGCGCGTGCGTCTATTAGATATTCAGTTGCGGTGTTGGCGGCGTTCATGAGCGTTGTACTGAGTGTCAGCACATCTTCAGCTGAGGACAATTTTGTCAGCGGAGTAGTGGCTTGGAATTGACTCGGTGAGTAAGCTTCAACGCGGCCTCCCGGCTCCGTTAACGGCCCTGACCAATTGTTTAAACCGCCGTCGAGTACCGCAACATTCAAATGCCCAAGCCAACGCATCATCCACCAGGCGCGGCCTGCAAAACTGCCGCCAGCGTCGTCGTAAACAACAACTTGGTCTTGGTTTTCAATACCCCACGCTTGTATTTGAGCAAGCCATGCTTGAGGCGAGGGCAGTGGGTGTCTGCCGTGTTGGTTGGGTTGGGTGGCAAGGTGACGGTCCATGTCAGCATGCACTGCGCCGGGAATATGACCTTGGTCAAAAGCCATTTGCCCCCAAGCGGGGTCTCCAAGCCGGCCTCTGCAATCCAAAATACGCAGGCCCTGAGCTGGGTGATCGGCAAGTTCTTTAGCTGTGATAAGCGTAGTAAAGCTCATTGGCAAACACCTATAAATTGATCAACGCTTAAGCCCAAGGCTACATGCGTTCTACAACACCAATGCCCAGTAACTCTAAGCCGTTGGCTAAAATTTCCCCGCTTTGTTCGGCTAATCTCAGGCGGCGAACTTTGTCTTGGTCTGCGCTGGTGAGAATTGGGCATTGCTCGTAGAACTGAGTGAACCTGCCGGCAAGGTCATATAAGTAGCCGCACAAATAGTGGGGGTAGCCCTCTTTTGCGACTAAGTCGAGCATGTCATCGAAGCCGGCTATGGCAACAGCCAAGCGGCGTTCTGCTTCATCTACGGTGGTTATTTGCTCAGGCAAAGTGTCTCTCGCAACATCACTCTTACTGAAAATACTTTGTATTCTGCTGTAGGCGTATTGCAGATAGGGGGAGGTATTGCCCTCGAAACTGAGCATTTGGTCCCAATCGAAAACGTAGTCGCTGGTGCGGTTCTTCGACAGGTCTGCATATTTTACCGCGCCAATGCCAATGACCTCAGCAAGGTGCGCCATATCTTCGGGTGCGCCGCCACGCTTCTCGGCAAGTACTTTTTGTGACCGTTCAATGGCCTCGTCGAGCAAATCGGCTAATTTGATTAAGGCACCTTGGCGTGTTTTGAAGGGTTTATTGTCTTTGCCTAGCATAGTGCCAAACTGCATATGCGACAGCTCAACGTGTTCTGAGGCTAGCCCGGCGGCTCGGCCTGCAGCGAAAATCTGCTTGAAGTGCAAAGATTGACGCGCGTCAACAAAGTACAGTACTCGGTCTGCGCCTAAGGTTTGGGTTCTATGTTGCAGGGCGACCATATCAGTGGTTGCGTAGAGGTAGCCGCCATCTGATTTGCGCACGATCAGCGGCAGAATGTCGCCATCCTTATTTTTGAATTCATCGAGGAAAATGCACTGCGCACCCTCTGATTCGGTGAGCAAATTGGCTTTTGCAAGCTGCTCAATCATGGGCGCAAGTTCATCATTGTAAGAACTCTCGCCTTTAATATCGTCCCGCGTTAGCTCAACACCCATGCGCTGATACAGATGCTGGCAGTGAGATATAGACATATCGATGAAGCGGTGCCAATGGGACAGTACCTGCTCATCGCCTGCTTGTAGCGCCACCACGGTTTGTCTGCTGCGGTTCTTAAAGTCTTCATCTTCGTCGAAGCGTTGCTTAGCCGCGCGATAAAAATCTTCAATGTCTGACAACGCGTCAGAGTTTTCGCCGGTTTCGTTGAGGTAAGTTAGCAACATGCCAAATTGGGTGCCCCAATCGCCGACATGGTTTTGGCGAACTACTTTATGTCCTTGGGCTTCTAACACTCTGGCAACACAGTCGCCAATGATGGTGCTGCGGATATGTCCAATGTGCATTTCTTTGGCGAGGTTTGGCCCAGAATAGTCCACTACTGCTGTCAGCGGGTTTTCTGTTTTAGAAGGCTGGGTATTGCAGATGGTGGCCAAAAATTCTTCAGCCAGCGTGATGTTAATAAAGCCTGGGCCAGCAATGCTGACGTCTTTGGCGATGCCTTTTAAATCTAGTTGGGCTATGACCTGAGCGGCCACTTCTTTTGGATTCTGCCCGCTTCGTTTGGCCGCCGCCATTACCCCATTGGCTTGGTAGTCACCAAACTCTGGTCGGCTAGCAGCTTGCAGCATGGCTTGGCCTTGAAGACCGAGCGCCTCGAAGGCACTCTCAATTCGTTGAGACAGTAGCGCCTTAATTTTCATTATTTGGTAGCCAAATCAATTAGTTGATGGGCGTAACCCGATCTGCCTGAACACCTTTGTCATGGTTGACCACGACAAAAGTAACCTCTTGTCCGTCACGTAGATTTGGCCGCTGGCCTTCCTCTGTGGTCACAATGCAACGCTGGTGGACAAATATTTCTTCGCCTGATTCTCTAACGATAAAGCCGTAGCCTTTGGTTCTATTGAACCACTTCACTGTGCCGTTCTCTGTAGGCAAGTTGCTTGTATCAGGCTTTGGCTGGGAATCTTCGCTGGCCTGATCTCTGTCGGCGTGATCGCGTTTGTTGCGATTTTCGGCTTTTGGCTCTCTCTTGCCTTTGCGTTCCGCCTGGCCGTTGTCGTTGTTTCTGTCGCTGCGGTCATTGTTTCGTGGGGCCCGCTCTTTGCGCTCGCTATTGTTGCCATTTTTGCCGCGAGCATCTTTGTTGCGGCCATTGTTTTCGCGGCGAGGTTTACGGTTACGCTGATTGCGGCCGCCGTTGTCGCTGAGCTTTGCATTGAACAAGCCGTTGATGAGCAGTGCCACAATCATAAGTGCAGCAAGGGCTAGGGAGTTGCCGGGCCAAATGCGGGTAAACAATTCGGTGACAAGGTAAGCCAGCAGAAGGGCGCTGGCCAGGGCGATGATAAAAGTTCGCATAGTTATCTTAGGTCTATAAATGGTGGACGCGAGTGTACAGGAATTGCACCGTTTAGTGAGGGAATTTAGAGTCTTCTGGTTGCCAATATGACAATCGGCGTTTCCGGCACTGCGACCATGCCGTTGCTTATGCCAGTGTCCACCAACTCTATGGTTTCTATCACATCGCGGCCGCTGATGACCCGACCAAATACGCTATACCCCGGCCCATCTGGCGTTGCATCAAGATGAGTATTGTTGCCAACGTTGATAAAAAACTGGGTATCCCCGGAATCTGGGTGGTCTAGGCGGGCCATGGCGACAGTGTATTTGCGGTTTTTCAATCCATTCAATGATTCATTGGCTACGCTGCGATTTGTTGGGCGATAGGTGAGGTTTTCAGTATATCCGCCCGCTTGAATCATGAAATTTGGGATTACGCGGTGAAACACCAAACCCACATAAAAGTTCTCGTCGATGAGGGCTAAGAAGTTACTGACGTGTTTGGGTGAAAATTTGGGCAAGAGCTCAATTTGTATCTCGCCAACGTTGGTGACCAAAGCAACTTGGGGGTTGTCAGCCGCCGCATTCTTGATTTGTAAAAGGCCTGCCATAGTCAGTATGACAAAACCCATGAATGTGATTTTGGTGAAGATATTTTGCATGGTTAAACCCTGTAGCCGTAATCAACGTAGGTTACCTGATCAGGTGGGTGTTTTGCATAACCGTTGGTGAGTGGTGTCAGGTACTTTGGTTTGCGTGGTGACTTGAGTAGCTACTCCAGCCCCAGACTCCAGACCTAAGACCTAAGACCTAAGACCTAAGATCTAAGATCCAGGATCCCAGATCCCAGACGAGAGACGTGAGACCAGAGACCTATTCGCAATCACTAACGACTGACGAGGGTTAACTCAAGATATCAACGTAGGCGCGAATGGTGGGTGCAAAGCCTGATTCTAAAGATTCGCAAATAATTGCATGACCTATAGATACTTCCTGAAGTCCGGGCAGGGTCGCAAATAGGGGTAAGTTTGCTTGGTCTAAATCGTGTCCGGCGTTAATGCCCAAACCAATCTCCAATGCCAGATTTGCTGCATCTGTATAGGTGGTAAAGCTCGCTTGTGTCGCCGGATGCTCTGCACCGTTAGCCCAATAGGTTTCTGCATAGGGGCCGGTGTAAAATTCTATGCGTTCGGCCTCGTGAGCTTTGGCTGCGATGATTTGTTCGCGAACCGGGTCCATAAACAAACTCACTCTGGCACCCATTGAATGGTAAAAGGCGATTTTGTCCTTCAGCAGTGCAGTGTCTTCACTCAAATCCCAGCCGTGGTCGGACGTCAGTTGATCGTCATTGTCTGGTACGAGGGTCACTTGTTGAGGCCGGGTTGTTTCAATGAGCGTATCAAATCCGGGGTAGCCGTTGTCTGAAGGGCCGGCGAACGGGTTGCCCTCAATATTGAATTCGATGTGTGGATATTCTTCTCTTAACAAACGCGCTAGGTCGTAAACATCTTGCGGACGAATGTGTCGTTGATCTGGTCGTGGATGTACTGTGATGCCAAGGGCCCCCTGCTCAATGGCCTGCCGAGCGGCGTTCACTACACTGGGCCTGTCGCCCAACCGAGAGTTACGCAGCAGCGCGATTTTATTCAGGTTAACGCTCAGTAATGTCATCTTGGCGTCTCCTCGGATGGGGTGAGGGGCGAGGTCTCATCTTCGCTCTCTTCCTTATGCATGTCTGGGTTTAGAACTGGGTCAGATTCTTCTTCTGGCGCCGTTAGATTGGCCTCGCTGAGCGCGCCAGAGGCGACCAGATAAACAACCATCACGATAATATAAATGAAGTTAATGCCCGTTTGACCGAATATTTTAAAGGTTACCCACGCGTCCATGGAAAAATTATTCACCACCCATAGATTGAGCAAGCCAGAGAAGGTGAAGGCTAGGGCCCAGCCGTAGGTGAGAACTTGCCATTTTTCATCGGGCAGTTTAAGGGCTTGGCCTAAGAGTTTCTTCAGCAAGAAAGTTTTTGTAAACCAGTGCGCGCCAATCAGTGCAGAGGCAAGGGCCCAACTGACAATACTTGGCTTCCATTGGATGAATGCTTCGTCTCTCAACAATAGCGTCAAACCACCCATGACGATGCTCAGCCAAAAAGTCATTTTAAGTTCTTTGCCAATAGGTTTTTTCAACACTTTGTAAGCAATCACTTGCAGCGTAACGCCAGCCATCAGCACGCCAGTGGCGAGAAAAATGTCTTTGGTGGTGAAGTAGACAATAGCGAAGGCAATGACGGCCAAGTAGTCGAGTAGCTGCTGCATGAATGTTCTTTTGTTGCTGGTCGATGGAATAGCGATGATAAAGGAATACACTGGGGCTGTAAGTTTTTCATAGGATAATAAGTCGTGGCACAACATTTGCGCGTACACCCAACAGACCCACAAAACCGGTTGTTAAAAATTGCAGCCGAGGCCCTGCATAAAGGTGGGTTGGTTATTTATCCTTCTGACACAACCTACGCCATTGCCTGTCATATGGGTGATAAGGCAGCGCTAGAAAAAATCATTACGCTGCGAAACTTAGATAAGAACCACCAGTTCAGCTTGGCCTGCAGAGATTTGAGCGACCTTGCGACCTACGCCAAAGTAGAGAACGCTGATTACCGGTTACTCAAGCGCAATACGCCAGGGCCATTTACATTTATTTTGCAGGCTAGCCGTGAAGTGCCAAAACGTTTGGTTCATCCGAAGAAAAAATTGATCGGTCTGCGCGTGCCGGATCATCCAATTGTCCAAGGCTTGTTGGAGATTTTTGGCGAACCTATGGTGACGGCCACACTGCGCTTGGAGGAGGCCGACGAAAATCTGGGTGATATTGAAGAAATAGTTGAAACCCTGGGCAATCATAGAGACATAGACGTGATTCTAGATGGCGGGCCCTGCGGTATAGAAACGTCCACAATTGTGGACCTGTCCGACGGCGACCCGGTGGTTGTGCGTCAGGGTCTTGGGGTGCTTTCCTGAGCGAGGGTCTGCCAGCAAATGTTGCCGGCTTAGATCATTGTAAGTATCGCTAGTCGAGGTAGGAAATACCTGCCATTGGAGGCCATGTGATCTATACTACCCAGTCAATTTTGACTATAAGGTGCTCGCTTGAGCAGTAATGATTCGAATCAGAGGGTTGTCTCTGGAATGCGTCCCACGGGGCGTCTGCATTTGGGCCATTTACATGGTGTGCTGAATAATTGGGTGCGTTTGCAACACGAGTACGAGTGCTTCTTTTTTGTTGCCGATTACCACGCCCTCACAACGAACTACGAACATTCTGAAAGCATTGATCAGTTTACCTTTGATACGGTGGTGGATTGGCTAGCGGCTGGGGTTAACCCGGGTGCTGCAACGATCTTTGTCCAGAGCAAGGTGCCAGAGCACGCAGAACTGCACCTGATGCTCTCAATGATTACGCCGCTGTCATGGCTGGAGCGCGTGCCCTCTTATAAAGACCAACAACAAAAGCTCAAGGATCGTGATTTAGCGACCTATGGATTTTTGGGTTATCCATTGCTGCAAGCCGCTGACATTTTGATCTATCGCGCGGGTCGCGTGCCTGTGGGAGCAGATCAGGTGGCTCACGTAGAGCTGACGCGGGAAGTGGCGCGTCGTTTTAACCATATTTATGGGCGTGAGCCCGGCTTTGAAGAGCAGGCCGAGGCCGCTGTGAAAAAAATGGGTAAGAAGGCCGCTAAGTTATACGTGAATTTCCGTCGAGAATATTTAGAGCGGGGTGATGCTGAGGCGTTAGAGCGTGCTAGAGCTTTGCTCTCCGAGCAGCAGAACCTTTCTATTGGTGATACCGAACGACTGTTTGGTTATTTGGAAGGGGGCGGGCGCATTATTTTGCCAGAGCCGCAATCGCTGTTGTCTGAGCAGGCCAAGATGCCCGGACTAGACGGCGAAAAGATGTCCAAATCCTACAACAATATTATTGCGCTGCGAGAAGAGCCGGGTGTTGTAGAAAGTAAGATCCGGACCATGCAAACAGACCCTGCTAGGGTACGTTTGACCGACCCGGGTGAGCCTGGCAATTGCCCGGTATTTGCTCTACACCAAGTTTATTCAAATCAAGAGGTATTGGACTGGTGCACGACAGGGTGTCGCACGGCGGGCATTGGCTGCATTGATTGCAAACAGCCGTTGATAGACAGCATTAATGTGGAACAAGAACTGATACGTGGTCGCGCCCAACAGTTTGAAGAGGATGCGGACCTTGTCCATGCAGTCATTCAGGAAGGCTCAGAAAAAGCCCGTGTGATTGCTCGAGAAACTATGGACGACGTGAAGGAAGCCGTGGGGATTAGCCATCGCCAGTGATACTAAAACGTGCGCTGGAACCTTGGGTGGTTTGCTCAAAGCCGGTAGGGCTGCGTTGCCCTGCGTAGAGAATTTGTTATGTCGATAATTACAAACGCGGAAGACATTGTAGCTACAGATGACGCGCAAGCGCATGTTGCCGAGCCTGCACAGCGGTTGAACGTTGCCCGCGAGGCAGATGAAAACACGGTTGCTATGGTGGCAGGTCAGCCTTTTGTTGACGTGCCAACTGACCTATATATTCCACCGGAAGCGTTAGAAGTATTTTTAGAGACGTTTGAAGGACCTTTGGATTTGCTCCTGTACCTCATCAGGCGTCAAAACCTAGATATTTTGCAGGTTCAGGTCTCTGTCATTACCGCCCAATACATGAGCTATATTGAACTCATGCAAGCGCTTCAATTGGAGCTTGCCGGTGAGTATTTGTTAATGGCTGCGATGCTGGCGGAAATTAAGTCGCGCATGTTGCTGCCAAGACCTGAAAGCTTGGAGGACGAGGAAGACCCTCGGTCTGAGCTGATTCGACGTCTGCAAGAGTACGAACAAATAAAGTCTGCGGCAGAAAACTTGGATGAAATTCCGCGCCTAGAGCGAGATGTGTTTCCAGCAGCTGCCAACAAACCTGATTTGGTGAAGGTGCTTGCTGAGCCGGACGTAGATTTACGCGATGTGTTGTTCGCCTTGTCCCACGTTTTACGTCGTGCGGAAATGTATACCAAGCATGAAGTTAAATTTGAGCCGCTGTCGGTACGCGAGCGCATGGGCAATATTTTGTCTGCGGTCAGCGAGCGTGATGGGTTCATTCCTTTCTACGAGCTTTTTGTCGCGGAAGAGGGGCGTCTGGGCGTGGTGGTTACGTTCTTAGCCATTATGGAACTGGTGCGCGAAGCCCTAATAGAATTTGTTCAAAACGAGGCCTTTGCGCCGATTCATGTTCGGGTAGGGTCAGCCAGAACTGATGGTGGTGTGCAATTTGATGAATCATATGATGACCAATATGGCGGGCCAAAAGCGGAAGAGGAAGCTGCATTTTCAAATGATGTGACTGAAGAAGGGCAGCCCGCAGAAGTCCTGCCGATCACAACGGACGCAACGGATGCGGCGGCAGCCGAGCAAAACGTGAGCCCAGAACAAGGTGGCTCTGCAAACCAGGATGATCATTCGTCCAACGCATCTGATGCATCTGATAAGGAGGATGATTAATGTCTGAGGGGCAGGTGCTGACCGAAGAAAAAATAGGTCAGATTATTGAGGCAGCATTGTTGGCTGCAGAAGGACCTTTGACGGTAGAGAATTTATTTAAACTTTTCGCTGACGGTGAGTTGGCAGAAGAGAATGGGCGTAAGCAAATACGCGATGTGCTCGCAGCGTTAGAAGAGGCGTGCGGCGATCGCGGCGTTGAACTGATTCATGTTGCCAGTGGCTTTCGTTATCAAGCTAAACAAGAGTTAAGTGCTTGGGTGAGTCGGTTGTGGGAAGAAAAACCCCCGCGCTATACCCGTGCGTTGTTGGAAACCTTGGCGTTGGTGGCCTACAAGCAGCCAGTAACTCGAGGTGATATTGAGCAAATTCGTGGTGTGGGCGTGAGCCAAAATATTATGCGCACATTGCTGGAGCGAGATTGGATTCGTGTGGTGGGGCAGCGCGAGGCGCCTGGACGCCCATCGCTATATGGTACTACCAAGACGTTTCTCGATTACTTCAACTTAAACAATCTTGATCAGCTGCCACCGTTAGAAGAGATTAGAGCGCTTATTGAGCCGACGCTTGTTGCAGAGCAGCAGGCTGAAGGGGCGAATGCGGAAGGCGAGGGTCAGCATGAGTCCGCTGAAGGCGATGTCGAGCATGCGGAAGCGCTTGCAGATTCTAGCGCTGACGAACCTAGTCTGGACGCAGATGACGAGACCACTGCAGAGGCAGACGGCGAAGCAGAAAGCGTTAATGCGAACGAAACCGAGCAGCAAGATGTGGGTGATGCAGAAACCGCTGAAGCAGACGCACCCCAATCGACGCATCCTGAGTCTTCAACTCAATCTGAGCAAAATTAATGACAAATACTCTCGGCATTTACGCCGGTCTTTATCTCGATCTTTATGTAGGTACCCTTTGTCATGACTAAGCCTAGATCTCCAGCTATTGGAAACACGGGTCCTAAGACGGTGCTTTCCAGAAAGGCACCCTCAGGAACAAGAGAGGAGCGCAAAGATAGAGACCGTTCCAGATCCTTTTTTAATGAGGGTCCACGTCGGGCTGCCGTTGCCGAAGAACCTGAAGCGCAAAAGCTACAAAAGGTGCTTGCCGCTCATGGGCGCGGTTCGCGTCGGGAAATAGAACAATGGATCAGCGCAGGTCGGGTTGCGGTAAATGGCGAACCCGCACATTTGGGCCAGCGCGTTACCAGTGCTGACCGTATAGAAGTGGATGGCCATGCGGTCTCCTCGGATCAGGGTCTTACCCCACAAGTCATTATTTTGAATAAAGCCGGCGGTTTGGTGTGTAGTCGGCGCGACCCTGAGGGACGCGGCACCATATTTGATCAGTTACCAAAAATTCCTGGCAGTCGTTGGGTTACAGTAGGTCGTTTAGACGTGCAAACCACAGGTTTGCTGTTGGTAACCAACGATGGTGATCTAGCGCATAGAATGATGCATCCATCTACCGGCTTAGATCGCGAGTACGCGGTGCGAGTGAACGTTAAGTTGGACGATAAAGCGATCCGTCAGCTGAAGGAAGGCGTTGAGCTTGAAGGGCAGATGATGCGCTTCTCGGATATTCGCTATTACAACGGCAGTGAAAATAATTTTTGGTATCACGTTGCGTTAACCGAGGGTCGTAACCGCGAGGTAAGACGGCTTTTTGACAGCGCCGGTTGCATGGTTAGCCGTCTTAAGCGTGTTAGATATGGACCTGTGGTTTTACCCTCTTGGCTTACCGTTGGTCAGTGGGCGTCTTTGCAGCAGGAAGACCTGAAGCTCTTATACAGGATGTTGGGCTTGCCGCGACCTGGTCGAACAGGGCAAAAGCTTAAGCGTTCGCGTGTGGCAAAGGGCAGTTGCCTAATTCCATATCCTAAATTGGAAGCACCTAAGTCTGCGCAAAAGCCGCAAGACCCGTCTGTAATGGCGGCGGAAATGGCTGTGGGGTTAGATTTTGATGAGGGCGGCTCGGACGAGTTGGGTGTTTGGAAGGAGCGGCCTGTCCGTCCGGTGAGACCCTCTGCGAGAGTGCCTGCGAATAAGGCGCGCCCTGTACTGGGTAAATATACGGGTAGAAATTCTCCCAAAGGCTCGGGTCAAACTGCCGCTAAAACCGCCTCAAAAAACACTGCTAAAACCGCTGGGCAAGGTGCAGATAGAGAAGCCAGAAAAGCCGGTAGTAAAATTGTACGGAAAAGCTTTGCTGACAATCGCGCGGGCTCAGCGCGCAAGCTGGATGCGCTGGCGAAAGCGAGAAGCCGTGGTAAGTCTAACTCGGCAGCGGGTTCTCGCCCAGCAAGAGGCGGTAAGCCTTCGGCAAAGCGCTAGCTGATAATCGAGGCGTACTACTGGCTGCTGTTTTGCAGCCAGTTACGAGCATCTATCTGCTGTCCCGTGGTGAAGTTCACGACATTGCCACTAACCTGATCTTTCGAGCACATCAGTGCTAAGTACAACTCCATGTGATCTTCCGGCGTCGGCAATATAGCCGGGTCCTCTAGTGGGTAGGCTTCTCTGCGCATGGCAGTTCTAGTGCCGCCCGGATTGACGCTGTAAACATGGATATTCCCAGCGGTCTCGGTTTCGTCTGCAAACAGTTGGCTCAACCCTTCTAGTGCAAATTTTGATGCAGCGTATGCGCCCCAATAAGCTCTAGCTTCGCGGCCTACACTCGAAGAGGTGTGAATTACACAGGCGTTCTCGCTCTTGTCGAGTAATTCGAACAAGCCTTTATTGAGCATAAACACGGCGTTGACGTTGGTTTGCATAACCTTTTGCCACTCGTCCGCGGGGTAGTGGGCGATGGGTACTTTAGGCCCAAGGCGGGAGGCGTTGTGGACCAGACCGTCCAGTTGCCCAAAGTTTTCCATAATTGAGTCTGCGAGGTGCTCTACAGTCGTACCGTCAAGGTTTTCTAAATCGCATGGCACGATGACCGGCGAAGTTTCGGTGTGCGTTTCTATCCAATCAAATACCGCCTCTAGTTTGCTGCGCGTGCGGCCTAAAAGAATGACGTTTGCGCCAAAACTTGCGTAGGTTTTTGCGCTAGCGCTGCCAATGCCATCGCCAGCACCTGTGACCAAAATCGTTTTGCCGTTCAATGCGTCGCATTGAAAGTGGTGTTGCCAGCTACTTTGCTTTGCCGCCAGTTCCGGGTAATGGTCTAGCTGTTTGGCGGCTTCATTTGTTTGTGTCATTGAGGTTTTCTTGCATGGACGATGTAATTTGCATCGGTATCGTTGCTGATCCGGCAATTGCGGGTGAGCGGGTTGTAGTTCATGCCTCGTATTTCTACCAACTCTAAGCCAGCATCTCTCAAGGCTTGGGCTAACTCAGAAGGCTTGATGAACTTCGCATACTCATGGGTGCCCTTGGGCAAAATATTCAGTACGTACTCAGCACCTAAAACCAACAGCAGGTAGGCTTTTGGATTGCGATTGATGGTGGAGAAAAACAGGTCTGCCCCAGGTTGGGCCAGCGCCGCACACGCCTTCACAGTATCTGGGTAGTGGGTGACATGCTCGAGCATTTCTAAGCAGGTCACAGTGCGAAATTGCGCAGGTTTCAGTTCGGCGTATTCTTCCGCCGTAGATTCCTCGTAGATCACCTGAGCGCCGCTGTCTAACGCGTGCAGTTTCGCCACACCTAATGCTTTAACCGCCATATCAATGCCGGTTGTTTGCGCGCCAGTTGCAGCAATAGATTCGGCAAGAATGCCACCGCCGCAGCCTACGTCTATCACTGGGCCAGCGTGTAAATCCGTGCGCTGGCTAATGTATTCCAGTCTGCTGGGGTTGATGTCGTGTAATGCCTTAAAATCGCCGTTTAGGTCCCACCAACGGCTGGCCAGCGCATTGAATTTGCTGATTTCTTCCGGGTCCACATTTTGCGCGTTATCCATTATGCGTAATCACACTCCGTAATTGCTGGCAAAAGAGCGACTTTGCCCTTTGCGAATAATCTTGAAAAGATTTCGCTCTATTGTAGCCGTCAGCACCCCTGCGGCGGAAGGAATAGCCGTAAATTGGTCGAAATTGTCGCAAAAGATATTGGCGCTGTGGTGCAAAACTGGGGTTGCGCGCGCCAACTGGCAAATTTGCTGGCCGTTGGTCGCAATTTTTTGCCGTTTGGCCTAGGATTTAAGTCTCTGTTTAGTGTTTTTTGGATGCTTTATCTGCCTCAAATTACGCTTTCAAATGCCCCATTTGTTGAGGATTGTGTTAATGTTTCAGGCTAATTTTCCAAGCTGATAGCGCTGCATTTATGTCCGAAATTACGCCTCCAGATTCTAGAGATATTCGCCCAGTAAACATCGAAGATGAGTTACGTCAATCGTACTTAGATTACGCCATGAGCGTAATTGTAGGGCGAGCGCTGCCAGATATTCGCGACGGCTTAAAGCCTGTACACAAGCGCGTTTTGTTTGCCATGAGCGAGCTTAATAACACCTACAACCGACCCTACGTTAAGTCTGCACGAGTGGTCGGTGATGTGATTGGTAAGTATCACCCGCATGGCGATACCGCGGCCTACGACACGATAGTGCGTATGGCGCAAGATTTCTCAATGCGCTACTTGCTGGTAGATGGCCAAGGTAACTTTGGCTCCATTGACGCAGATCCGCCAGCGGCCATGCGTTACACCGAAGTACGTATGTCAAAAATGGCCTCAGACCTGCTGGCTGATTTAGACAAAGACACCGTTGAGTTTGTGCCGAACTACGACGACACGCTGTCGATGCCAGAAGTGCTGCCTACTCGCGTACCTACACTTTTGGTTAACGGTAGTTCAGGTATTGCGGTCGGTATGGCAACCAATATTCCGCCACATAATTTGACCGAGGTTGTGAATGCTTGTCTTGCTATGCTGGAAAATCCACAGATAGACGTTGACGGCCTGATGGAATTCGTTACCGCGCCCGATTTTCCCACAGGGGGCATCATTAACGGGCGAGCGGGCGTTGTGCAGGCTTATCGTACAGGCCGTGGCCGTATTTATGTGCGCGGACGCGCCAGTGTCGAAATAGAAAAGAATGGCCGCGAACGCATTATCATTACTGAGATTCCTTACCAGCTAAATAAGTCTCGGCTCATTGAAAAAATTGCCGAGTTGGTAAAAGAAAAGCGCATTGACGGCATTACTGAGCTGCGAGATGAGTCAGACAAAGATGGCCTTCGTGTCGTTGTTGAAGTGCGCCGTGGTGAGTCTGGTGAGGTTATTCTGAATAACCTGTACACCCAGACCCAACTGCAATCTGTCTTTGGTATTAACTGCGTTGCGCTGGTTGAAGGCCAGCCGAAGTTGGTCAACCTGAAGGAGATGCTTGAAGCGTTTCTACAGCACAGGCAAGAGGTTGTTACCCGTAGAACGTTATATTTACTGCGTCGAGCACGTCAGCGTGGACACATTTTAGAAGGCCAGGCTGTCGCTTTAGCCAACATTGATGCGGTCATAGAATTGATCAAAAAATCTCCTTCAGCTGCAGAAGCGCGGGTGAAGTTAATGGAACAACGCTGGGCCGCTGAAGCATTGTTCGACTTGTTAGAGCGCGTGGGCAGTGATGCCTGTCGCCCAGAAGGGTTGTCAGAAGACTTTGGTTTTAGCGACGGTCTTTATCGCCTCACTGAAGAACAAGCTCAGGCTATTTTAGAAATTCGTTTACATCGTTTGACTGCCATGGAGCAGGGCAAGCTGATGGAAGATTATCAGGGCGTAATTGATGAAATAGCAGACCTGTTAGATATTTTGGGCTCGCATACTCGCCTGATATCCGTAATTCGCGGAGAGCTAGAAGAAATACGCACCACTTACGGCGACGAGCGTCGCACTGAAGTAGTGACGAGTCATCAAGATTTGTCAGTAGAAGATCTGATCAACGAAGAAGAACTTGTGGTGACTATTTCACACCTGGGTTATGGCAAAACCCAACCACTAGACACTTACCAAGCTCAGCGGCGCGGTGGCCGAGGCAAAGCGGCGACAACGGTCAGAGATGAAGATTTCGTTGAACATTTAATTGTTGCGAACTCTCATGACGTGTTGCTCTGCTTTTCTGATATGGGCAAGGTCTTTTGGCTGAAGGTTTTCCAAATTCCACAAGGTAGTCGTGGTGCCAAAGGTCGGCCAATGATTAATCTTCTGTCTTTGGGTGCCGATGAACGCATAACTGCCGTGCTGCCGATTAAAGATTACGCTGCGGATCATTTTGTCTTTATGGCGACTGCCAATGGCACTGTTAAAAAGACACCGCTTGAGCAATTCTCTCGTCCACGCCCCAGCGGCTTGATTGCTATTGATTTAGAGGAAGGCAATACATTAGTGGGCGCCGCCATTACCAATGGCAGCAGTGACATTATGCTTTGCTCCAACGCGGCCAAGGCGGCACGGTTCAAAGAAACTGACGTTAGAACAATGGGGCGTACCGCCAAGGGTGTTCGCGGTATTAGATTGGGCGAAGGCCAGCGCGTTATATCGCTGATTATTCCTAACGAAGAGGGTTACCTCTTAACCGCCAGTGAAAATGGTTATGGTAAGCGCTCGCTCATTACCGATTTCCCTATTCGTGGCCGAGGCGCTCAAGGCGTGATTGCCATGCAGACAAGTAACCGTAATGGTGAGCTTGTAGGTGCAGTGCAAGTGTTCAAAGGCGACGAGTTGATGCTGATCTCAAATATGGGCACATTAGTTAGAACCGGCGGCGATGAAGTGTCCATCGTGGGTAGAAATACTCAAGGTGTGCGTCTGATAAAACTTAAAGATGGCGAGTTGCTTAACAGTGTTGGGCGTATTGCCGAGGGCAGCTTAGTCGCCGATACCGAAGGGTCTGACGGTGACCTGTCTGAAGGTGAAAAAGCTGAAGGTGTAGTTGACGGCGGAGGTATAGACGCAGCAACACCAGCAGAAGATTCAGATACTGAATCTGAATAGTCATTGGACATGAGCGGTGTTACACCGGCTAGCGCCCTAAGAAGGCGTATATAAATTTTTCTTAGCAGAGGGCGGTAGCACGGAGTATTTGCCGCTGATTTAACTGCGGTGAT
Organism: K189A clade bacterium; assembly: GCA_009886205.1. Taxonomy (GTDB): domain Bacteria; phylum Pseudomonadota; class Gammaproteobacteria; order Pseudomonadales; family Azotimanducaceae; genus UBA4421. Next base: position 17,792 of record QXZU01000102.1, read on the forward strand.
TATTTATGCTGTCCGCCAGCAGACCACTATGAGGTGGCGGCTATATGGCGAAGATTAGAAAATTAGAAGATTAGAAAATTAGAAGAATAAGAGACGACTGATAAAAAGATAATCAAAACCAAATCAAAACCAAAGTCTAGGTGACTAAGTTAGCCTAGATAAAATTTCATTCGGCGGCCCAGTCAATAGAGTTGCCTACTATAAAATATTGATAAAAATAAATTAATTGGAGGTTTCCTTGTCTCGCGCACACAACTTTTCAGCTGGACCAGCGTCGTTACCGATAGAAGTGCTTAACCAAGCCGCGGAAGAAATGACTGACTATCAAGGGAGTGGCATGTCGGTTATGGAGATGAGTCACCGTAGCAAAATTTTTGTTGATATTGCGGCCCAAGCTGAAGCCGACTTACGTGAATTGATGGGTGTTTCAGACGAATACCATGTGCTGTTTTTGCAAGGTGGCGCTACCGGGCAATTTGCCGGTATTCCGCTTAATTTGACTCAAGCAGGCGACACCATAGATTTTATTGAGACTGGCGCTTGGTCAAAGAAGGCGATTAAGGAAGCTAAGAAGTATTGCAATGTTAACGTTGCCGCTACCAGTGCCGACTCTAATTTTGACCATATTCCAGACCAAAGTGCTTGGAATCTCAGTGACAATGCTCGCCTATTACACATTTGCTCCAATGAAACGATTGGTGGCGTGCAGTTTAAAAACTTCCCTACGAGCGCCACGCCGATTGCAGTGGATATGTCATCAGACATTTTATCGCGTCCAGTAGACGTAAACAATTTTGCTCTGATTTACGCTGGTGCGCAGAAGAACATTGGCCCAGCGGGTTTAACCGTTGTGATTGTGCGCAAAGACCTCTGCGGCAACGCGCGAGATATTACGCCAACGTTCCTCGACTATGCACAGCAGGCTGAGAACGACTCTATGATCAATACGCCGCCAACTTATGGTTGGTATTTGGCAGGTTTAGTATTCAAATGGATCAAAGAAAAAGGCGGCCTCACAGCCATTGAAGCGCAAAATCAGGCGAAAGCGGATTTGCTTTACGGGGCTATTGAAAACAGTAACTTTTATAGTTCGCCCGTTGCCGCGGGCAATCGCTCCACTATGAACGTGCCGTTCACCTTGGCTGATTCAGCACTGGATGCCGAATTTGTTACGCAAGCGGAAGCGCGCAGTATGTTTAATCTCAAAGGACACAGAAGTGTTGGCGGCATGCGCGCCAGTATCTATAACGCGGTTTCTTTGGAAGCTGTTCAAGCCTTAGTCAATTTTATGAGCGAATTCGAAAATGAGCGTGGATGATGAGGCGTTAAAACCCTTACGGGAGCGTATTGACAGTATTGATCGTCAGTTACTGACGTTGATTAATGCGCGGGCGCAGTGCGCGTTGGAAGTGGGTGAAATTAAGCAGGGCCAGCCCATGAGCGAGGCGCCTATTTTTTACCGGCCAGAGCGCGAAGCACAAATTTTGACTCGGCTGATGGCGGAAAACCCTGGGCCATTGACCGACGCAGACGTGGCCGGTTTGTTCCGCGAAATTATTTCCTGCTGTTTGAATCTTGAGCAGCCGTTGACCGTTGCCTACTTTGGCCCTGAAGGCACCTATACCGAAGCGGCCGCCATCAAACAGTTTGGCCACTTTGCTAACACCACGCCTATGGCCTCCATTGATGAGGTTTTTCGCGAAGTAGAATCCCAAGCTGTTCACTATGGTGTTGTTCCAGTGGAAAATTCCACTGAGGGCATGGTCAATCACACATTAGACTGTTTTCTGAGCACGCGCCTGCGTATTTGCGCAGAGGTAGAGTTACCTATTCATCATGCGTTTATGCAAGCCAGCAGTGACTCGGACATCCCGCCGATTACCGAAATTGTTTCTCATGCTCAGAGTTTGGCGCAATGTCGCGGTTGGTTAGACCAGCACTATCCCGGTATCCCTCGCGTAGCGGTTGCGAGTAATGCAGAGGCAGCGAAGCAAGCTTTGGCGCGCCCTGGTGTTGCTGCGGTAGCCGGTGAAATGGCAGCGGAACGTTACAACTTACATGTATTGTCTACGCGCATTGAAGACAACCCGGATAACAAAACGCGCTTCCTAATCATTGGTAAGCAAGTGGTGGGTCCTAGTGGCAATGACAAAACCTCAATTTTGGTCTCGGTGAAGAATGAGCCGGGTGCATTACTTCGGGTGCTGGAACCCTTCCAGCGCTTCGATATCAGTCTGTCACGTATTGAAACGCGTCCAGCGCGTTCCGGCGATTGGTCCTATGTGTTCTTTATAGATTTCGACGGGCATCAATCTCAAACCAATGCGCAATCGGTGATTGACGCAATATCAGATGTCGCACTAGAGGTGCGCACGTTGGGTTCTTACCCTAAGGCAGTGGTCCCCGCATGAGTATTGAAGCACAAGTAAATGAACGCATTGCCGGCCTTAAGCCGTATCAGCCAGGCAAGCCAATCGACGAAGTTGCCCGGGAATTGGGCATAAACGACATTGTTAAGCTAGCCAGCAATGAAAACCCTCGTGGCCCTGGCGACCATGTTCAGCAAGCCATCGCGCAAGTGAGTAAAGAGTTGTCGCGTTATCCAGATGGCGGCGGCTTTGAGCTAAAGGCAGCGTTGGCTGAACACATTGGTGTGGATACAGATCAGTTGACGCTGGGCAATGGCTCCAACGATGTTTTAGATCTGATCGCACGGGTGGCCGTTGAGCCAGGTTATGAAGCCATTATTTCTGAGCACAGTTTTGTTGTTTATCGCTTAGCTGTTACCTGCTGTGGTGGTGATTTGGTAACCGTACCTGCTAAGGACTACGGTACAGATCTGAATGCAATGCTGGCGTCAGTGAATGAACGCACGCGGGTAATCTTTATCGCTAATCCGAATAACCCAACTGGCACATGGGTGCCCGGCGCTGATTTGATAGATTTTTTGCAGCAGGTACCCAGTACTGTGTGGGTGGTTTTAGATGAAGCCTATCTTGAGTATATGACTTCAGATGACTACATCGACGGCGTGGCTTTGCTGAAGAAATTCCCCAATTTGATTCTTACCCGCACTTTTTCGAAGGTCTATGGCCTTGCTGCAGTGCGCTTAGGGTACGGTGTTTCTAGCCCTGAGTTTGCTGATTTGCTTAATCGTGTGAGACAGCCGTTTAATGTTAACGCCCTTGCTATGGCGGCGGCGATTACTGCAATTGCGGACGAAGAGTATGTGCGCGAAAGTGTTGAGATGAACCGCCAAGGCATGCAGCAAATGATCGCTGGGCTAACGGACATGGGTTATTCATATATTCCTTCAGCGGGTAATTTTGTCAGCTTTGACTGTGGTGAGCCGGGTCCAGATGTGTTTCAGCGCTTGTTGCAACAAGGCGTTATTGTTAGACCTATCGCTGAATATGGTTTGCCCAATCATATTCGCGTGAGTATTGGTTTGCCTGCTGAGAATGAGCGATTTTTGACAACGCTGGCGAAGATCCGCTAGCAGTTGCAAGAAAGAAAAGCACCACAGATTCGTCTCTTTAATGAAAATGTCGGTAAAAGCGCCAAAAAAGAATCGCTAGTTAGATAGTTAGATAGATAGTTAGTTAGTTAGTTAGTTAGATAGATAGGCAGTTAGACAGTGGCGATCAAAGATCTGCCAAGGGCCGGGGACAGATTGCCCTAAAGGGCAGAGCATTGAGAATATATGTCTGAACATTTCCACAAAATTGCCATAGTAGGCGTTGGTCTAATCGGTGGCTCATTGGCACTCGCGCTACGCCAGCACGGTGTTGCCAGTATGTTAGTGGGCATTGAAACTAATCCAACCTCTGCTCAGTGGGCACTAGACAGCGGCATGGTGGATGAGATTGTCCATGAAGTACCGAGTGATGCGAGTTTGGTAGCGCTATGTGTGCCAAGCGACTTGGTCAGCGATTGGGTAGTTAAATTAGCCAAGCACCAAGCCGCCGTATTCGATGTGGGCAGTGTTAAAGGCCCCATTGTCAGCGCGGTAGCCTTGCAGATAAATCTTCCGGAAAATTTTGTACCTTGTCATCCTATTAGCGGATCTGAGAAAAGTGGGCCTGAGGCCGCTCGCGCTGATTTATTTACCCGCTGCATGGTGGTGCTCACACCCACTGAAAATACGTCGCCCCAAGCCTTAGAAAGCGTGCTCAAGTTATGGCGCTGTTTAGAGGCGCAGACCAGCCAGCTCTCGCCCCAAGATCATGACCGGGCGCTGGCCATTACCAGCCATGTACCTCATTTGTTAGCCTTTGCCTTTATGCAGCAGGTTGAAGACCAGCATTTTTCGCTAACCGGCGGGGGCTTCAGAGATTTTACGCGTATTGCTGGGGCCAACCCTGAACTTTGGTGGCGAATTTTTCAGCTGAATAAAGAGGAAGTGTTGACGGCATTAGATACCTTCAGCGCAGACTTACAGTCGTTGGCACAAAGTATTCGTGATGCGGACAGTGAATCCGGTATCGCTCAGATTAGCGCTGCGGCGAATAAGCGCAAGGCTTCTGAGTCTGAATAAATTTCTGCTAAGTTTGTAGTTTTAGTAGAGCGTTTGCGCCCCAAAATTTTTGTGTTTTGTCTAGAGGCTTACTACTGGGTACTAACGCTAGATTTCAATTTCAGTCCCCAATGAGGAGAAATAATGCAGCACGACCCGCTTGCTCCGGTAGTGACCATCGATGGCCCTGGAGGCTCCGGTAAAGGCACGTTATCGTCGTTAGTCGCCGCCAAATTGGGCTGGCACTTGCTTGATTCCGGCGCGTTATACCGCATTGTTGCAGTTTCTGCCCAATCCCAAGCCATTGATTTAGCTGATGAAAATACACTGGTGGCCATGGTGGCAGATTTGCAAATCGCATTTATCGGCGACAAGGTAGACGTCAACGGCAGCGATCTGAGCGACATTATTCGTACAGAAGAGACTGGCGTGGCCGCATCCCAAGTGGCGGCATTGCCTGGCGTGCGTGACGCTATATTGGCTTTGCAAAAATCCTTTCAACGAGCGCCAGGCTTAGTCGCAGATGGCCGCGATATGGGTACCGTGGTATTTCCGCACTCTAAGGCCAAAATATTTTTGGACGCTTCTGCCGAGGCAAGGGCTGATCGCCGTTATAAGCAGTTGAAAAATAAAGGATTGAGTGTTAATTTGCGCGACCTTCTCGAACAGATCCAAGAACGTGATGCTCGGGATAGAGGACGTGCAGTTGCACCGCTGAAGCCCGCCGCTGATGCCCTCATAATTGATAGCACCCAGATGACCATAGAAGAGGTGTTGGAAACAATTATGACGGAAGTCTCCAAAGGGTATTTGTAAGGTTCCTAGAAGGTTTCAATTAAGAAAGCTTTTGGGGGAAGGGTTCGCTTCGAGAAGAAAGTAAAGTTAGAAAGTACGTAAGGATACGTAAACGAGAATGATGCTCGTTGTCCTACCGGTCTGATTACTTCCCAGTCGAAACAAGATTATTGATGAGCACCGTGTGCCTAGCGCGCTGTGTCCTGCAATATGTGCTCTTTTAGCTTTAGCCAGTAACTGCCTAAACATTAACTAACCAACGGAGAGTTTCGCCGGCTTGGCAAGCATCTCATTTCGAGCAATGTGCTTCCCCCGGCAGACAATTATATGAGCGAATCATTTGCCGACCTATTTGAAGAAAGTTTACAAACCATCGAGATGGCACCCGGGTCCATCGTCACCGGCACGGTGGTAGACATAGACGATGACTGGGTAGTAGTACATGCCGGTCTAAAATCAGAAGGGGTTATCCCCAAAAATCAATTCCTCAATGAAGAGGGCGTTTGCACCTTAAGCATTGGCGACCAAGTAAAGGTTGCAATGGAAGTTGTAGACGATGGCTTTGGTGAGACCCGTTTGTCCCGCGAAAAAGCTAAGCGTGCCGAGTCTTGGGAACAACTAGAAGAAGCCAGCGAAAAAGGCGAAGTTGTTATCGGTATTATCAATGGCAAGGTTAAAGGTGGATTTACCGTTGACGTCAATGACATCCGCGCATTCTTGCCCGGTTCATTGGTTGATATTCGACCCTTGCGCGAAACAGCCCACCTTGAAGGCAAGCCTTTAGAATTTAAAGTGATCAAGCTTGATCAGAAGCGCAACAACGTTGTTGTTTCACGTCGTGCCGTTCTTGAAGACGAAAATTCTCACGAGCGCGAAGAGCTACTTGCTTCTATGCAGGAAGGTCAAGACGTTAAAGGTATCGTTAAGAACCTTACCGATTACGGTGCGTTTGTTGATCTTGGCGGCGTAGACGGTCTGTTGCATATTACAGACATGGCTTGGAAGCGTATTCGTCATCCGAGCGAAATGGTTAACGTTGGCGATGAAGTGAACGTGCGCATCTTAAAGTTCGATCGTGAAAAGAATCGCGTTAGCCTAGGTATGAAGCAATTAGGTGATGATCCGTGGGTCAACATCATTCGTCGTTATCCTGAGGGTGCGCGTGTGATGGCTACCATCACTAACCTGACGGATTACGGTTGTTTTGCTGAGATCGAAGAGGGCGTTGAAGGTTTGGTACACGTATCCGAAATGGATTGGACCAACAAGAACATTCATCCTTCTAAGGTTGTCTCAGTAGGCGACGAAACCGAAGTAATGGTTCTGGATATCGACGAAGAACGTCGTCGTATTTCATTGGGTATCAAGCAATGCCGTCCTAATCCTTGGGAAGAGTTCAGCATTCAGCATGCCAAGAGCGATCGCATCAGCGGCAACATCAAGTCAATTACCGATTTCGGTATCTTTATTGGCTTGGATGGCGGCATCGACGGTCTTGTGCACCTTTCCGATATCTCATGGAACGAGCCTGGCGAGACTGCGGTTCGCAGATACTCCAAGGGCGAGCAGATTGAGACCATTATCTTGTCCGTTGATCCTGAGCGTGAGCGCATCTCGCTAGGTATTAAGCAACTAGATAAAGACCCATTCTCAGATTACACAGCGATCCATGATCGTGGTGCGGTAATCATGGGCAAGGTTGTAGAAGTACAGCCTAAAGAAGCGACACTTGAACTGGCTGAAGAAGTACTTGGTGTACTTAAGGCCGCTGAAATCAGCGTTGATCGTGTGGAAGACGCACGCACAGTGTTGAAGGAAGGCGAAGAGGTTGAAGTTAAGATCATCAGTATTGATCGCAAGAATCGAACCATTGGCTTGTCTATCAAGTCGAAGGACATCGAAGAAGAGCGAGCAGCTGTTAAAGAGCACCAGAAGCAAGAGACCGACCGTTCAGGTCCTGCAACTTTGGGCGACTTGATCAAGGCGCAAATGAACCAGCAGGCAGACGAGGACTAGGCTTAGCCTAGTGCCCGATCTTAAGAGCTAGAGCCCAGTTATGACCGAGGAAGTCAGCCTAACGAAATCTGAGTTAATTGAGCGCATGGTTAGCGCTCAATCTCGGGTGGCTGGCTTGCAGCTCAACGCCAAAGACGTTGAGTTTGCGGTTAAAACAATGCTCGAGCAGATGTCCAATACACTGGCTTCTGGGGATCGAATTGAAATACGCGGATTTGGTAGTTTTTCTTTGCACTACCGTGCGCCACGTATAGGACGCAACCCAAAAACGGGCGAATCTGTAGGACTTGCAGGTAAGCACGTTCCGCACTTTAAGCCGGGTAAAGA
>QXZU01000103.1 GCA_009886205.1 K189A clade bacterium
AGGGAAAACTGAGGGGTCGTTAACCAGTGTTGGAATAATCAAATCGGTATCCGTAACGCCGGACATCAGCAGATGCGCGTAAATGCCGACGGGGTATAAACACAACTGCACAATAGTCAGACCTATCACCGCAGCCCACATACCTTGCCGCAAGGACGCCTCGTCTTTGAGGGCATAAAATCGGGACGTTTGCCGGGGGTCAACAATCAGTTTTAACGAACCTGAGAGGGCAATACCCAACAACACAACAAAGGGGATGCCGCCATTTAGGTCGAAGAGAAAATCCTTAGAGGGCATCTCGCTCAAATCCACTAAAGCGCCCACACCACCCGCAGCAGAGGTAACGAAGTAGAAGATGGTGACCGCGCCGACCATCATTAAAACACCTTGAATGACATCCGTGCGCACCACTGAAACAAAGCCGCCGACGCTGGTATAGAGCATCACAATGACAAGTGCGATACCAATGGCCACTTCATAGGGCACATCAAAAAAACGCTCAAATAGATGCCCTACGCCTTTAAAGATAGCGACCAAGTAGAGCAAGCTACAAAAAACAATGATAAGACCGGAGACAATCAGCAGAGGGTGTTTTTGCTCTACTCCTTTGCCTTCTAGGGGTCTAAGAAATCGACTAGCAAGAAAGTCGGGCAACGTCAGCGCATCAAATCTAGCCGCCAAGCGCCTCGTCTTTGGGCCAATCCAGCGCCATGTAATGTAGGTGAAGAGTATGAGCATAAGCGGCATAGCCATCCATGCCAGCCCATAGGTATAGCCCTTACCCGCGTGCCCAATGTAGCTGTTGGTGGATGCAAAGGTGGCAAAGAAGGAGATGCCAATGGCAAGCCCACCCATTTTGCGACCGCCAACGTAGAAATCATCTAGCCCGGCGCTGACCTTGCTGCCTATATAGGCGTTGTGTACCAGCAGCAGCGAGTAAGTCAGCAATAGGACCATTGCTAGCCAGTGTTCGGTCATCCATTGAGTCAAGGCTAATTTCCAGTAATTCATCTGCGCAGTGCAGATCATAGACCACTCTGGGCCTTATTGAACAACCAGTGTATTGGGTAAGGTGAAGCTGCTGGGCGTGAGAAGAAGGTAGGAAAAGGCGAGTACGCACCCCACTAGAAGGGTTTAAAGCGTACTCGCTTAAAGCATCGAGCTTACGCGGAAAAGCTCATCGCCTGCGTTCGCAGCGCTTCTAGCTCGGCAAAAAATGCATTTTTGCGCATATTTACATGGGCGCGAGCCTGAGCAATTTCTTTGGCCAGCTCGTCCCGACGATCCGCCGCTTGCTGAAGCAATTTAGACTCCTGCTTGAGCGTTTCCCAATGAGCCAAGGCTTCTATCCAATCGTTCTTCAGCTCCATTACCCGTGTGTCGAGTTGCTTCTTCAGCGCTGCCGCTTCGCGATTGAATGCGGTCATACTGCTCACCTGAGCAATTTCGCGACCGGCGATAATTTCGGCTTCTTCCTTCTCAGTGGCTCTGTTCAGGCCACGTACTAAATTACAGGCACGCAGCACCAAAATTCCATACCGTGTTGGGTCTAACAACCAACCTGAAACACCAAAACCATTGCGGTAGTCTCGTGGATAGTCGTGATGATCGCCGTGATGGTTGCCCTCGCCTAGCGGTCCTAACCAAACGTAATTATTAGATGCAGAACTGTTCAGACCGTCGGTCTTGCCCCACATGTGCGTCACGCTGTTCACGGTCCAAGTGTTGTGCTGAACCAAGATGGTGCCCAGCATAGAGCCAGCCATTAGGCCAAAAAAGCCATACCAGCCGCCTAAGGCATAGCCTAATGCCATGGGAAACAAAAACAGCCAAAACGTGGTTAGCAAGCCATACCACTTGTCTTGCAACATAATGATCCAGTGACGTTTGGCATTGTGCGAGCGGGTATATTCTTCTGACTCTGGGTGGTTGCACATATGGCTAAGGGTATGTGACCAAACGAAATTTCTAATGGGACCGTCGAACCAAGTGGCACTGTAGGGATCGAGTTCCTTCTTACCGTGTCTGTCCACACCGTGGTGCAGTGAGTGGTTTGCTGACCAGCGGCGCACACTGCCTTGAACACTAAAAATTTGTCCAAAAAAGCAGAAAAACCAATGCACCGGCGCTGATACGTGCTTGGCGGCCTTATGGGTAATAAGGCGGTGGGTATATAACGTGGTTGAACCTGAGCCGAGGAAGAATTGAATAACAATCCAAATCGTTGCCGCCCACACCCACTCGCTTGGCGCATAGGCAAAAAGCCATATACCCAACACTACAGCGGCAATATGAGTACCAATCATGAAGACGCATGTCGGCGTGTCTAATTCGAAGCCCTTGGTAAATAACTCACGGAATGATCCGTATATGGGAGCGTCACGTTCTGCAGCTGTTCTTTCATTCATAATTCTAGATGTCACCCGTTCTATTTCGAATATGGATTGGAGTATTGCTATTTTGACCTTTGGATTGAAACATACTTTTGCTTCGCACCAAACTGCCACGCTGCCCCTCAGCAGACTGCCATGGAAAGCTTTGTCTGCGTAAATTACAGCACCTGAGCATCCATAGCCATGACGCATTGTGCTTGAAGTCATCAACGGATGCACTACCTCCGTTCGTCCACAAATTGGTACATAAATGCCTACTTTTCATTCAAGCGGAGCAACACTTAGACGCATAATGGACTTCACGCCACGATGATGGTTATGCTCAGGCGACTTCGGAAAAGAAAAACAGACCAAAAAAACAAACCCAGTATGAAAAGCAGACCTAAAATGAAAACCACGCAACAAACTAAGAGGTAGACGATGCTTATTTTCATTAAGTACATTTTGCCGCTATGTTTTATTTTGCTCGTCATATGGAGCATTTCATCTGCCATAAAGCGGCTGCGTAACGGCAAATCAATCCAAGCAGACGAGCAAACACACGCCGGTCCTAGGCAAGTAGTCTTTCGGCTTTTTGGCGCGGGTATATTAATCGCCGCATTGTTGGCCGTTTACCTACAAAACAACTAAACAGACTGCCCTCTCCCCAAAAAAACTGCAAAATGCCAAAATGGCGGCGTGGGTTAGTCGGCAAAAGATCGAATGAGAGGCTTGCCAGGCCTTTCTTTAGGACGCAAAAAATTAGAAGGAAAGTTCAGTGAGCAATTTAACCGTTACCCCACATGCTAATAACTTTGGTGCACGCATCGAAGGCGTACAACTGCAATCGCCACTCTCTGAAGATCTCGTTAAGGAAATTAAGGACATATGGCACCAGTACCAAGTTGTCTACTTTCCTAACCAACCTTTAGATCATCCCCAACTGGAACAATTTAGCCTATCCATTGGCCACTTCGGCGATGACCCTTATGTTGAGTCTATAGAGGGCCACAACAATATTTTAGAAGTGCGGCGCGAGCCTAACGAGGACATAGCCCCCTTTGGGGGTAGCTGGCACTCAGACTGGTCCTTTCAACTGACCCCACCCAGCGCGACAATTTTGCATGCCAAAATAGTACCGCCCGTTGGCGGCGACACACACTATGCCGACGGTATTCGTGCCTATGAAGCCCTAGACTCGGCCCTGCGTGATGCGCTGGACGCCATGACCACAACCCACAGCGCCAGAAGATCTTATAGCCACGAGGCGTACAAAAAAGGCGGCGAACGCACTGGCATGAAAATTCTGCCCAGCGAGAAAGCATGGGACACACAAGAGCACCCATTGGTTAGAACCCACCCAGACTCGGGGCGCAAAGGTCTGTGGATTAACCCGGTTTACACTTTAAAAGTGAACGAGCTGACTGAAAAAGACAGCGAAGAGTTGTTAGAAAAACTCTTCGCCCACCTCCTTAAACCAGAGTTTATATACGTGCATACTTGGGCAGAGGATATGCTCACCATGTGGGATAACAGAACTGTTATGCACTGCGCTCAAGGTGGCTACAATGGTTATCGCCGGGTCATGCACCGCACCACAATAGCCGGCACCCAGCCGTTTTAAAAATTGAAGAAGCCAATTTATGAATGATTTCATACTCCACAGCAAACTTGCGGCAGACACTTTTGAGGTACTTAGCCTTGAGGTGAGCCAACTCTTGCTGATGAACGATGCGCGGTATCCATGGCTGATTTTGGTGCCCCAGGTCAGTGGCATGCGCGACTTGCACAACCTATCCACAAAGCAATACCAAGCCGTAACTCAAGAGATTGTCCAAGTTTCAGAAGTCTTGGAGAGTCTGGCCCAAGCGCACAAGATGAACGTTGGCGCGCTGGGTAATATGGTGCCTCAGCTGCATATTCATATCATTGCGCGGCAGACCAATGACGCTGCTTGGCCTGCTCCTGTGTGGGGTGTGGGTGAAGCTCAACCCTATAGCCAAGACGCCGCCAAAACGCTGATCCAACAAATTGCCAGCAAACTGCGCTGACCCCGGCTAGTCGGCTTGGGGAATAGCGTTTACAAACATCGGCACATCGTAGCCTTTTTGCACAGCCGGTCTGTTTGCAATCTGCGTGTACCAACGTTTTACATTTGGGTATTCGGTAAGCGAAATTTGCTGCCATTCGAACCGCGAAATCCAGGGCCAAGTGGCCATATCAGCAATAGAATACTCACCTGCCAAATACTCTACTTCACCCAGCCGATGGTCTAACACACCGTATAAGCGCCGCGCCTCCTGATAAAAACGCTCTTCGGCATAGACCGACTTGCCTGAATTATACTTCTTAAAATAATGCACCTGACCTAACATGGGCCCAATGCCGCCCATCTGCAACATTAACCACTGCAGGGTGTCATAACGATTCTCGCCCCAAAACTGATCACATTTTTCAGCCAAATAAATGAGGATAGCCCCAGACTCCATAACCGCCTGACCATTGCTGCGATCAACAATGGCGGGGATTTTATTGTTAGGCGAAATGGCTAAAAACTCTGGCGCAAACTGTTCGTCCTTTTGTAAATTCACTGCATGGGCAGCATATTCTAAGCCGAACTCTTCTAAAGCGATGGAAACCTTGCGGCCATTTGGTGTAGGCCAAGTATATAAATCAATCACGCGCTCACTCCTCTCATTTAACCTTCAATTTAAGCACAAATTCGCAGACCTAAATGAGTGGATCCAAACCTTATTCAAAGCCTTGTTCCAAGCCTTATGTAGCGCAGCGTGATGCAGCAAAAAATCCACTGGCAATCCAGTGCCAGAAGAATCCTCTTTCACCTAGCAAGGTACTTGCTGGATACTCCAACTGTTTACCCACAACCCACTAGAAAGCGCCGCTTGATATGACTAGATATGAGACTAGATATGACCACTGAAAGATTTTTTGTCGCAGGCCCCGAAGGGCAATTAGAAGCAGAGCTGGCCCGCCCTACACAGGACGGAAAAATAGCCGCTCTATTATGCCACCCGCACCCGCTGTACGGCGGCTCAATGCACGATGGCGTTTTACAAACCGCAGGAGATGCTTGCCTGGCCGAAAATATTGCCACCCTTAAATTTAACTTTCGCGGCGTCGGCGCAAGCCAGGGCATTAGTGGTCGAGGTGATTTCAGTTCAAGCCTCAACACGGACGCAAAACTGAGTCCGGAAGTAGGAGATGTGGTTGCCGCTTTTAAGTGGCTGACGCAAACCGAACAGTTCAATGAGATCTGGGTGATTGGCTACTCGTTCGGGGCAAATATGCTGTGGCAAGCGTTACCTGAATTAGCCCATGCAACAAGCGCAGGACAAAACACGCCCCCCAAAACCCTCCTAATTGCCCCCCCTAATGCAGCAATGACGTTCAGCAAACAAGTGGGTCTAATTGAAGAGAGAATTTCTATCGTCACAGGCGCAAATGATGACTATGTAGACATCAGCGCCCTAACAGAGCATCACGCTGTTAAGACTCAGGTTATCGCTGACGCTGACCACTTTTTCAGCGGTCAGCATCAGGCCCTAGACACGGCAGTCACTGCTGCGCTTAAAGAACAGCTCAGCCAATGAGCTAGGACAAGATAAACCCTGAAAGCGCGTCCAATACCTGATTGGGTTGCTCTGTGAGCATTGAGTGTCCGCAACTGGGAAGGTTTGCAACGTGGGCATTTGGCAGCATCTGGGCAACCGCGATACCCGCTTTCGCCGGCGTCATTTTGTCGTCACCACCGGTAATGACTAATGCGGGGCATTCAACTGGCGGCAATTCTGCGGCATCAAAAGCATTACAGGCAGCCAAGTCTGTATATAAAACGCTCTCACCTGCCCGCTCTAACCATCGCTCACCGGCGTGAATATTAGAAACACCCGGATTGTCGCTAGACCCCATTATGCTTCTTTGGCTATGACTCCAAGTATTGGTCATATCAATAGCCGCATGGTGGTTGTCTTTTGCTGCATCTAACAACAAACTTGTCACTGGCATAGGAGCGGAGGTGCCAAGCAATGCAATTTGCTCAACAGTTGCCTTATGCCGCCCAGCCATGTTCATGGCAATCAATGAACCCATGCTGTGGCCTATGACTGTGGCTTTTGCATCTGCATCATCAGCAACCGCACCAATGACTTGAGCCACCCAGTCAGCCATAGCATCTATAGAGGTTAAAAGCGCCCCGCTACTTTGGCCGTGGCCGGGCAAATCTAGGGCAATTACATTGAATCCATGCCGCGCAAAATATCGGGCGGGCATCACCCAAATGCCGTGGTCGAACCCTGCGCCATGGACAAAAACTATGCTCTTGGCGTCTTTTTTCCAATGCCCGCTGCCGGTGCCGTAATAAACTTGTTCACCATTTAATTGCAAAATCATGATGGCTTCCTCAAAGATTTTTCCACACCGCGCAAACCTTTCTTCAAATCGGCAATAAGGTCTGCTGGGTCTTCTAGACCAATGCTAAGGCGCACTAAACCCGGCCCAATACCAGAGGCCAACAAACTTGCTTCGTCCATTCGATGATGGGTAGTACTCGCTGGGTGAATGACTAAGGATTTAGCATCACCCACATTGGCTAGGTGAGAAAATATATCTAAACTTTCAATGAACGTGCGACCCGCTGCGCGACCGCCTTTCAACTCAAAACTAAACACCGCACCCGCGCCTTTAGGCAACATGGTTTGCGCTAACGCATAGTCAAGATGACTTTCTAAACCGGGATAACTGACAGACTCCACCATGTCGTGGCCTTCAAGGTACTTGGCCACCTCTAAGGCATTGGCCACATGGCGCTGCATGCGCAGTGGCAAGGTTTCTAACCCCTGTAAGATTTGGAATGCAGTCATCGGCGCCATACAGGCACCAAAATCTCGAATGCCTTCTCTACGCGCACGAGTGATAAAGGCCAGTGGTCCAAACTCTTCAGCAAAGACTAAATCGTGAAAGCCTTCATAGGGCTGACTCAGCGTTGGGAATTTTTCTTTACCGCGCCAATCAAAGGTTCCGCCGTCGACCACTACGCCGCCAACCACCACACCGTGGCCGCTGAGAAACTTAGTTGCAGAATGCACAACAATATCTGCACCCAGATCAATGGGTCGGCAGAGATAAGGCGTTACAAAGGTGGCATCAATCATCAGGGGCAAGCCGTGATCATGGGCCAGTTTCGAAAGCTGCGGAATATCCAATACTTCCAAACCGGGGTTGCCTAACACTTCGCCAAATATCACCTTAGTGTTGGGTTGAATCGCTTGAGTGAACGCATCGAAGTCACGGGGATCGACAAAGGTTGTAGAAATACCAAACCGCGAAAGCGTGTACTGAAATAGATTGTGGGTGCCGCCATACAAAGACCTGGAGGCAACAATGTGATCACCGGCGCTGAGCAGCGTGGTAATGGCCAAGTGAATGGCGGCCTGACCGCTGGCGGTAACAATGGCACCCACGCCATGATCAAGCGCCGCCATGCGCTCCTCTAAAACCGCGTTAGTTGGATTAGATAAACGCGAGTAAACATGGCCCGCGCGCTCAAGATTGAACAAGCCCACTGCCACATCAGAATCTGGAAAAACAAAGGCCGCCGATTGGTAAATGGGTGTCGCTCGAGCACCGGTGCTTGGATCTGGCACTTGGCCGGCATGGAGTGACAAGGTGTCAAAACCCAAGCCCTTGGGTCCGCGATGTTCGCCGTCGCTCATAGTTCGCTCTAATCAATAAGGAGCAAGCAGACTCCACGTTTTTAGCATCATATTCAAGTATTTCGCGCCACAACGATCGCTAAATTGCTTGAGCAAAAATCGGAGCGGCGCAACACCAGGCAGAGCACATTATTATTGGCCCAAAATAAGGCCGAGCTCCGCCTTGAAAGCGCCCGGCTACTTGGAAAGCAGGTAGTAGTTATTCATCGTATTCTCAAAAGGCAGTTGAGAAAATCCAGTAAACCCGGCGGCGGCGGTCATTTCCTTGGCTAAATCATGAGTAAAACCAAGGGTGCCTAAGCCCGCGCCATCTGCTGTGGACATGCCGGAATTCATACAGACCATCACTGAGAATCCATAAAGCAGCCCTGCGATGGGATGATTACGTAGGTTTTCCTGAAAAGACTCAAAGCCTCGGATGTCCTCACACAGCCAGTACCCACCTTGTTTGAGGCATGCATGGATATCTGCAATCAGCGCATCTGGATAAGGGGTGTCATGAATCACATCAAAGGTCGTGACCAAATCAAACGTATCCGCTGATGGCATAGCTTCCTCAAAGGGATTTACCAAACGAATATTAGTCAGCCTCGCTTCAGCGACATTTGCACGCGCACGGTCCAAGGCATTTTCTGAAGTGTCGTAGCCTATAAACTGCGAATTTGGAAAAGCTTGGGCCATTGCTATGGTTGATATTGCGCCGCCACAACCCACGTCTGCCACCACCCCGCCGGCGGTTAAGCGCTCTGTCATACCCGGCACAAGGGGCAATAGTTCAGGCACCAACTGATACTGATTGGTGAAAGCCCCCATGCGTTCAATGCCGCAGGCGCAATTGGGTCCGTGGTCGTCATAGCTCATACCAATGCCGGTACGAAAAGATTGCTCTAGTTTCTCTACAGCCGGGAACACAGCGAGGGCAGAATCGTAACCCCCCATCAAAAACGCCGGATGACTTTGATCTACCAGCACCGCGTGGGCTTCAGGCGAGAGAGAGAACACACCAGCCTCATCACTGAACTCAACCTGGCCAATACAGGTTTGATGGTAAAGCCACTCCCGTACCCAGCGCTCGTGCAAACTCAGCGCCTGAGCCAACTGTTCACTGGTACACGGGCCGTGTTCCCACAAGCCTTTGAACAGACCTAGCCGGTCACCCAAGACTGAAATGGCGCAGTTAAAGCCTGCGGCCACCATGCCGCCCGTTTGCTTAACAAAGCCCTCTAGCTTCTTTTGATTAATCTCGCTCATTGTTCGCCCCTCTCTAGCAGGTTGTATTGACAAAAAAATTGGACCCTTACGGTGAGGGATCTTTCCAAGACCAAAAGACAAAAACACAAAAACCTAGAGATTGGCAAGTTCTCCAATCTAGGCAAAATGGACCAAAGTGAATTAATGCAGTTTGCCTTAATGACCCAACTGCTAAATACCGTTAACCTTAATTTTTTCTTTTTACTTTTTACTCTTATTTTTTTTGGAGAGCAGGCATGAATTTTCCACAAGCCCAGATGAT
>QXZU01000104.1 GCA_009886205.1 K189A clade bacterium
TGAGCAAATTCAAAGGCTTTAGAGTATTTAAAATACAAAAGTGGTACCCGGAGCCGGACTCGAACCGGCACAATATTTCTATCGGTGGATTTTGAATCCACTGCGTCTACCAATTCCGCCATCCGGGCATTTTAATCTGTCAGCCTACGGTGGAAGACTTCCGCAGGTGATACTTCTTGAGGGATAACGATTTTTCTTTATCCATCTGAAGGGCAGGCATTTTGCCCAAGGCCTTCTCCAGTTACAATAGCACTTTCCTTTATTTGGTCTGTTAAGCCAATGTTTCTTTCCGATTTTGATTACGAGCTACCTGAAAACTTGATTGCGCAGGTACCTTTACCTAACAGGACAGACTCCCGTCTGCTGCATTTGACCCCCAAGGGCATTGATCATGAACAGTTCCCAGATCTGCTTAAGCATCTGCGTGCCGGCGACTTATTGGTGCTGAACGACACACAGGTGGTGAAAGCGAGGCTGCATGGTGAAAAAGACAGCGGTGGCCTTGCGGAGGTTTTGCTAGAGCGGGTGGTGGTGTTAGATGCGAATGCTAAAGACGGTTCTACATTCACTTCGCACCACGCTTTGTGCCAGGTGCGAGTGAGTAAAGCCCTACAGCCTGGACGTTTTTTGCATTTTGCTGGCCAAAAAGTGGAATGCGTGGGTCGTGAAGGGGAGTTTTACTTACTCAAATTCCCTCAGCCCGTGTTCGAGTTCCTCGAACGGCATGGCGAGTTGCCACTGCCTCCCTATATCGACAGGGAGGGCGACAACGCCATCAGTGAATTTGATGAGGCGCGCTATCAAACCGTATTTGCGAATAGTCCCGGCGCTGTTGCAGCACCTACGGCGGGCTTGCATTTCAGCCCTGAGTTATTGGCTGCTGCCAAGGACCGTGGGGTAGAGGTTGCCTATGTCACGCTGCATGTCGGCGCGGGTACATTTCAGCCGGTTCGAGTGAACGATGTATCTGAACATCAGATGCATAGAGAGTACTATGCGATTTCTGACGACGCTGTTGCTGCCATCGAGCAGACCAAACAAAGGGGTGGGCGGGTTGTTGCTGTGGGTACCACGGTAATTCGTACGCTGGAAAGTGCAGCGCAGGTGGCTGGGCGAGTCACAGCCGGCGGTAGCGAGACACGGTTATTTATCCAGCCTGGGTTCGAATTTAAAGTAGTGGACGCTTTAGTCACTAACTTCCACTTGCCCAAGTCCACATTGTTAATGTTGGTATGCGCATTTGCCGGTTTTGAACCCATGATTGCGGCTTATAAAGTGGCTGTTGATGAGGGCTACCGGTTTTTCAGTTACGGCGACGCGATGTTTATTGAGCGTTGATTTTTGTTTAATTTTTTTTGCTCACAGTGATAAACAACACTCAGGGCTTTGACGGTTAAGAATAACCAAGAACTAGAAGGGACTATTTTGTTTGACTTGCTTACAACGGATGGGGATGCGCGCAGGGGGCAGCTAACACTGCCTCATGGCACCGTGCAGACGCCTGTTTTTCAGCCCTGTGGAACCTACGGTACTGTGAAGGCGATGACGCCTAAAGACCTGCAACGCACAGGTACGCAAATGCTCTTGGGCAACACCTTCCACTTAATGTTGCGTCCGGGCGACCAGCAGATTCGTGAGTTGGGCGGTTTGCATGAGTTTATGCAGTGGAAGGGTCCTATTTTGACCGATAGTGGCGGCTTCCAGGTTTTTAGTTTGGGTGAAATGCGCAAGCTTAATGAAGAGGGCGTGGTTTTTAAGTCGCCCATTAATGGCGACAAAGTTAAATTGACCCCTGAATCTTCCATTCAGGTGCAAGGTAACTTGGGCTCTGATGTTGTGATGGTGTTAGATGAATGCACTGCTCACCCAGCGACACCCAAGCAAGCGAAAGAGTCTATGGAGTTGTCTTTGCGCTGGGCTCAGCGCTGCCGAGAGGCTTTTGATAAAGGCCACTCTACAAGTGTGAACCCCGGAGCCAAGCTGTTTGGCATTGTGCAGGGCGGTATGTATGAAGACCTGCGTCAGGTGAGTCTGGCCGGTTTACAGGATATCGGCTTTGACGGCTATGCTATTGGTGGTCTCTCGGTGGGTGAGAGCAAAGAGGACATGGATCGTATTTTGGTGGATCTTTTGCCCAGCATGCCGGCTGAAAAACCGCGTTATTTGATGGGCGTGGGTACGCCTCAGGATTTGGTTCGTGGTGTGAGCTTAGGGGTGGATATGTTTGACTGCGTGATGCCCACACGCAACGGGCGCAACGGACATTTGTTTACTTCCACCGGTATTGTCAGAATTCGTAATGCGCAGCACAAAACGGCGGATATCCCGATAGACGACAAGTGTAGTTGCTATACTTGCGAAAATTTTTCGCGTGCATATATCCACCATTTGGATCGTTGCGGAGAGATGTTGGGTGCGATGTTGATGACAACGCACAATATTCACTACTATCACAATTTAATGGCTCAATTGCGCACGTCTATTGAAACGGGTACATTTCGCACCCTTGTCAACACCCTTCACAATGAATGGAACATCAGTACATGAATCTCTTTGAAACTACGGCGCACGCCGCCTCTGCCACTGGTCCTGCTGGGGACGCTGGTTGGATCAATTTAGTAATGCTTGGGGGCTTTGTCCTCATCTTTTATTTTTTGCTGATTCGTCCGCAAAACAAGCGCCGCAAAGAACATGAACAGCTCGTCACCGCGCTGTCTAAAGGCGATGAAGTGGTAACAGCTGGCGGTATCGTCGGCCAAATTACTAAGGTTGAAGACGATTTCGTCAAAGTACAGATCAACGATCAAGTCGAAATGCGCATTCAAAAATCTGCAGTCGGCGCCACATTACCTAAAGGCACTATTAAGTCTTTGGGCTAAGCGCTTTGCCGGACCAAAGTTAACGCTCAGCTGTTTTGAAAAAAATGTGCCTCAGCGTTATGCAGGGCAGTGTCAAGCCTACGCGCACTCGGCACGGCTTGCGCCGCGCCCGCTCGGTTCGTAACCAACAATTATTGGAGCAGGATTCGTGTCAGAAGGACCCCTAGACCCGTCCGAGCAAACTACATTGCTTGGCGTGGCGCCGCGTCGTGGTGCGTTAAACAAGTTCCCGCTTTGGCAATATGTGCTCATCGCAATGGTTGTGGGTGTTGGTGCAATGTATGCCGCGCCGAATCTGTTTCAACCTGACCCTGCTATTCAAGTCAGGGCACTAGACAGCGACCAACTCATAAATCAGGGCACTTTGACTTTAGTTGAGGCGGCGCTAAAGAAAAACAATATTCAGATTATCGACAGCATGCTGGAAGACGACTCGTTGGTTGTGCGAGTGGGCAGTGACGAGGCGCAACTGCGCGCTCAGGCGACCATTGCTGCTACATTGAATACGCGTGATGTGAATTATGTGGTGGCCTTATCTCAAGCCAGCAATACCCCGCAGTGGTTGCAGGATATTGGCGGCAAGCCAATGTCTTTGGGACTAGATTTGTTTGGTGGCGCGCACTTCTTGTTGCAGGTCAACATGCAGGAATATCTCAAAGGCGTCATGGCAAATTCCGCTGAGGGCATGCGTGACAAGTTAATTGAGGAACGAATTCGCTTTTTGCCCGGCAAAGATTGGGTGAAAGGGGAAGTTATTCGTATTCCGTTTCGTGATGAAGACGGCCGCGCAGCAGCTAAAGATGCACTGGTCGATTATCAGGACTTTCTGGTTCAAGACCGCGAAGTGGCAGGAAATCTGGTGCTGCAATTTACCCTCACAGAAGACAAAATTCGCGATCTTGAAGACCGTGCGATCAGTCAAAACTTAACCAGTTTACGTAAGCGGGTAGATGAGCTTGGTGTTTCAGAGCCTCAGGTGCAAAGATTAGGCCGGTCTAGAATTGTTGTAGATTTACCCGGTATTCAAGACAGTGCCAGAGCCAAAGAGATACTAAACAAATTCGCTAACCTAGAGTTTCGTTTGGAAGCCTTGCCCAATGCGCGTAAGTCGCAAATTGAGTCGTATCCGTATCAAGGGCGAAAACAAGAAATTATGCGCCGCAATATTGTTACCGGTAACAATGTGCAAGATGCCCAGCAGTCATTCGATCCAGACACCAGCCAACCCCAAGTCAGTATTGAGTTAGACAATGAAGGTGGTCGCAAGATGAATGCGGTGACCAAGGACAATGTAGGCCGTGCTATGGCCATTCTCTTTATTGAACAAAAGCCTCGAGTCCGAAAGGTCATGGTTGATGGCGAGGAAGTGGAAGAGTTCTATTCCGTTGAAGATAAGCGTCTTATCAGTGTCGCTAATATTCAAAGTGCGCTGGGTTTTAACTTTCGAATCACAGGGCTAGATCTTCGTGAAGCGCAAGACTTGGCGTTGCTCTTGCGTGCTGGTGCGTTAGCTGCGCCCATGTACATTGTTGAAGAACGCACGGTAGGTGCTCAGTTAGGGGATGAAAATATTCGTCGTGGTTGGCAGTCAGTAACCATTGGCTTTGCTTTGGTTCTGGTCTTCATGCTTTTCTATTACCGCGGTTTTGGCATAGCGGCAAATGTTGCCTTAACTGCTAACTTAACGTTGTTGGTTGCAATTATGTCTGTGCTCGGTGCAACACTGACGCTGCCGGGTATCGCCGGTATTGTACTTACCGTGGGTATGGCCGTTGACGCAAACGTGCTGATTTTTTCCCGCATTAAGGAAGAGTTAGAGAATAATCCACCCCAACAGGCTATTCAGGCAGGGTTCGATAGGGCGCTGTTGACTATTACTGACGCCAATGTCACTACCTTCTTCGTGGCCATTATATTGCTGTCCATTGGTAGCGGTCCGGTTAGGGGTTTCGCAGTGACCCTAGCGGTGGGTATTGTCACTTCTATGTTTACTGCAATTTTAGTCACTCGAGCTTTGGTTAATCTCATGTACGGTGGGCGCAAGTTAGAGAGTTTGAAAATATGATTGGTTCCAAATTTGATTTCATGGGGCGGCGGAAAGTCGCCACGATAATGTCGGGTATTTTGCTTTTGATATCCGTCGTGTCACTGTCTTTCTCTGGACTTAATCTTGGCCTCGACTTTACCGGTGGTTCTCTTGTAGAAGTTGGCTTAAGTAAAGAGGTAGAGCCAGAAGAGGTGCGTAGATATTTAACCAGCGAGGGTTTTACTAACGGCACCGTACAGACCTTTGGCTCAAATACAGAGCTTTTGATTCGCATGCCACCACAACCATCTGACGCGGTTGATGAGGCTGAAATTGCCCAAAGCCAAGCCCAGCTTGGTGATAATATTTTTCAGGCATTACTGACGCAGTATCCGGGTATGGTTTTGCGCCAGTCGAACTATGTCGGTCCTGCCGTGGGTGACGAGTTGGCTAACGACGGCGGTTTAGCGCTGCTTACTGCTTTGATCGTTGTGATGTTTTATATCTTGTTGCGATTTACCAAACAGTTTTCTGTTGGCGCGGTGGTGGCGTTGGCCCATGACGTAATCATAGTGCTGGGTTGTTTCTCGCTGTTTCAGTGGACTTTTGATCTAACAGTGCTGGCAGCATTGCTTGCCGTGATCGGTTATTCGCTCAATGACACTATTGTTGTGAGTGACCGGATTAGAGAGAACTTTCGTAAGCTGCGTAGAGGATCTCCGGTAGATATTATTAACACGTCGCTCAACCAAACCCTGGGCCGCACGTTGGTCACTTCGATGACAACCCTGTTCGTATTGTTGGCGTTGCTGTTTGCAGGTGGCGAAGTGATTCGGGGTTTTGCTTCTGCGCTGTCAATTGGCGTATTGATTGGAACTTATTCGTCAATCTACGTGGCAGCTAACGTATTGTTGGTGATGAACATAAGCCGCGAAGATTTGCTGGTGCCTGAGCCTGAGCAGGATGGCAATGAAGATGGCAGCTATCCTTAGATAGCTGTTTTTAGATAGCTGTTTTTTTCGGATCGGCTGCTTGCCGGGCGGAGGCGACCAAATAGAGTTGGGTCGCGGTTGCTCTAGCCATTTTCTTTAAACGTTTGAATCAAATTGCGGAAGCATTTGGGGTTGGCGGCGGCAATGTCACCGGTTTCCCAGAAGCTTTCGCCACCATTCAAATCGCCAATAAAACCGCCGGCTTCGCGCACAAGTACAATGCCCGCGGCAATGTCCCACTTGCTCAAATCCATTTGCCAAAAACCATCCAAGCGTCCGGCCGCCACATAGGCAAGGTCTAGGGCAGCGCTACCGCCTTGTCTAACAGCTCGGCAGGTGCGGGTGATGCGTTTTACCGAATCCATATGAGTTTCGAGTCTATTTTCTATACTGCCGGGCGGGATAGAAGTTGCTAGGACACAATCTTCTATCTTTGCCCGCGCGCTTACGCGAATACGCTTGCCATTAAGTTGCGCACCTGAACCTCTGCTGGCAACAAACTCATCACCGCGGACCGGATCCACAATTACCCCATGCTCGTGATGCAGGCCCTTCATTATGCCAATCGACACGCTGAAGTGGGGGATCCCTTGCAGAAAGTTGAGCGTGCCGTCTAACGGATCAATTATCCAAGTAAATTCGCTATTGCCCTGTATAGACCCGCTTTCTTCCGCCAAAATGCTGTGGTCAGGGTAAGTTTCTCGTATCTGTTCTATGATTATAGATTCAGCCATGCGGTCGATATTAGAGACAAAATCGTTGCGTCCTTTAGACTCCACCTCAAATTCATCTGGCCTGTCTATTGAGCGAGAAATGTAGTCGGCTGCCTTGCGGGCCGCGCGAAGGGCGATATTGGCCATCGGTTGCATAATTATTGGGTCCAGAATGAGGGTGAATAAGCGGGCGCTATGCTAATGCCTGAAGGCCAACATGCCAAACTAAACTATGAGGATATCGTGTTAGACAGAATAAGAATTGTATTGGTTGAACCCAGTCACCCCGGGAATATTGGTGGTGCAGCTCGGGCGATGAAAACTATGGGCATGCAGCGGTTGGTTTTGGTCAATCCCGGACGCTATCCAGACCCTCAGGCAGATTGGCGTGCTGCCGGTGCGATGGACGTCTTAGATTCAGCCACGGTAGTCGACGATTTAGCTACAGCCTTAGAAGGGTGCCGGTTTGTGGTGGGTACCAGTACGCGAATGCGCTCCATTCCTTGGCCGGTAATCAGCGCCAAAGAGTTAGGAGGTGTGCTCGCTGAGCAGCCCGGTGATACTGATATAGCCATTTTATTTGGTCGTGAAGACAGTGGGCTAAGTAACGAAGAATTACAAAGCTGTCATGTGCATATGCAAATTCCCTCGTCAGACATTTACGGTTCGCTGAACTTGGCCATGGCGGTGCAGGTGGTGTGCTATGAAATTTTTCAGCATCAGCTCCAAGCGCCGGACGGGGCGGCCAGTAATTCGGTAAAAGATTTGGCGAAGGAGGGGGAGCGCTTGGAAGCCTCTGCGCTCGGGACGCGAATTTGGGATAAGGACCCTGCAACGGTTGAGCAGTTTGATGCGCTCATGGTGCATTGGGAAGAGGCTTTGGTGGCCAGTGGTTTTATCAAGGCCGGTAATCCAGGCCATACACTGACTCGCTTGAGGCGGATGTTTATGCGCCATCAGTTAGATGAAACGGAAGTGCAAATTATGCGCGGTGCTCTAAAACATTTTGCAGTTGGAGTTACCCAGCAATCTGATGACCGGTCAAATAACTAGATAAAAGGTTCTCCTGCGATGCTAGATCGAAAACAGGGCGTAAATTGGGTGTTTACTTCGGGCTTGCAAATTTTTTCAGTACGGGGTGAACTATAGATTATGAAAACAGTAGTAATCATCAATTCGAAAGGCGGTTCCGGTAAATCTACTTTAGCGGTGAATTTGGCAGCAAATCTAGCGTTAAAGGGCCAGAATCCAGCGATATTAGATTTGGATCCTCAAGGCTCTAGTATGCGCTGGTTGCAAAATCGCCCAGCCGACTTGCCGGAGATTCATGGAATTGCTGGTTACGAAAAGAAGTCGACCATGACAAGGGCATGGCAGTTGCAACCCCCTGAGGGCACTAATCCGCTTATTGTTGATACACCTGCAGGTCTAGATAAAAACGGATTGGCTGCCACAAGCCGTGGCGCAGACGCCATTCTCATTCCTGTAATGCCTTCTGATATAGATATTCATGCGGCAGTGAATTGTATTGCGGACCTTCTTTTGACTACCAAATCCGATATGACGCAACGGCGTATTGGCATTATTGCTAATAGAGTGCGTGCAAACACAAGGGTTTATGCTCGTTTGGAGCGGTTTC
This sequence comes from K189A clade bacterium, assembly GCA_009886205.1. Classification (GTDB taxonomy): domain Bacteria; phylum Pseudomonadota; class Gammaproteobacteria; order Pseudomonadales; family Azotimanducaceae; genus UBA4421. Next base: position 8,250 of record QXZU01000104.1, read on the forward strand.
TTCGCAGCTTAGATATTCCTTTAGTCGCGACCTTTAGAGATTCGCAGAACTACACCCGTAGTGCTGAATTGGGTATAGGTATAAACGAAATGCCATTGTGGCAGGTGCGCAAAGACGTTGGTGCTTGGAAAGAGCTCAATAGCTGGTTAGACAGCACCTTAAATGATGTTACTAATGTGCGTGCGCTACCCACCCGCATGGGTCTTCGGGCTGTGCCTTCTGCCGTTGCACCAATTTCGCCAATAGCTAACTGATTGCTCGCATCGGTTTGCAGCTTCGGGCATTTGGCCTTTTCTGCGTAATTTTTCTGGCTTTCGCGGCAACGCGCAGCCCTCAGCTGCTGGCGGTCTACAAATCATCAATGCTTTTAAGTTCTTTGGTTATTCACCGAAAGACTAGATAATATGCCTAACATGCTGCAGCGATGTGGCTGAAACTTTTGTCAATTCTGATCACAAAACTTGCTCTAATGTTGTTGCTCATATTTTTGCTTAAATTTTTACTCTCATAGAGACAAAGACCCTTACTAGATGACTAATCCAATTTATCTTGATTACGCAGCTTCAACGCCTGTAGATCCGCGAGTCGCTCAGATTATGAGTGAACATATGACCATGGCCGGGGTGTTCGGTAATCCTGCGTCTCGTTCACATGTATATGGATGGCAGGCAGAAGAGGCGGTAGAGGAGTCGAGGGTTCAGATTGCTGCGGCTCTAGGCGCAGATCCCCGAGAAATCGTCTGGACATCAGGCGCTACTGAGTCGAATAACCTAGCGATAAAGGGCGCTGCTCATCAATCAAGTCGCCGCCACATTGTGACCAGCTCTATCGAACATAAAGCGGTTCTCGATTGCTGTGGGTATTTAGAGCGTGACGGCTTTGAGGTTACCTATCTGGCACCGGATGAATACGGACAGGTCAGTGTCGACAAAGTTGCGGCTGCGCTGCGAGAGGACACGCTGCTTGTGTCCCTTATGCAGGTGAATAACGAGCTGGGCACCCTTAATGACATCGCGGCAATTGCTGCGCTGTGTCGCAGTCGCGGTGTGCTCTCGCACACGGATGGTGCTCAGAGTTTTGGTAAAATACCCATTGATATTAAAGCTCTAGGTGTTGATTTGTTTTCGATCTCAGCACACAAAGTTTACGGTCCTAAAGGTATGGGCGCGCTTTATGTGAGAAGAAACGACGGTCTCAGGTTAGCGGCGCAAATTCACGGTGGTGGCCACGAAATGGGAATGCGTTCGGGTACCTTGGCAACCCATCAGATAGTGGGTTTGGCGGCGGCCAGCGAGTTGATGCAGTCTGAAAGGGCGCACGAGCACGCAAAGTATGTGCAGTTGCGCGACTGCTTTTTAAAACATATCCGTCAAATTCCTGAGCATCGCATTAACTCTCATCCAACAGAGGGGTTACCGCAAATCCTTAATGTGGGCTTTGCTGGGGTGGACGGAGAAACTCTGATGCTCGCGTTGAATGGCTTGGCGGTCTCTAGTGGATCTGCGTGTACTTCGGCCAGTGTTGAGCCGTCTCATGTTTTGCGTGGAGTGGGTCTAGCTGATGACATCGCCCACGCATCTCTGCGCTTCAGTTTTGGTCGCTTTACCCAGATGAGTGAGGTTGAATCCGCGGGTGCGCAGGTCGCACAAGTAGTAGGTCGACTGCGCGACGCTTAGTTTCCCTTGGGTCTTTTTGTAACACCCGGTTGGCGGGCGACTTGGCAGCACTGCTTTTCAAGCAGCCCTGCTCTCAAAGCAGTACTGCGCTCAAAGAGGGTGCCTGCATCATGTGTCGAAGACTAAGCTTTGCTCGGACCACAACCATGCGTATAATGTGCGCCCTCTAGGCTCGGCAAGACCGAGCTTTTTTATAAAAATTAGGCACATAGCCGTTATTTCTTGAGCTTGCTGAAAGAATAAATGGCGCCTTCATCGGAGAATCTAATGAGTGTTGAACGCACCTTTTCAATCGTCAAGCCTGACGCAGTAGCACGTAACTTAATTGGCGAGATTTACTCTCGTTTCGAAAAAGGCGGCTTAAAGATTGTTGCTTCCAAGATGCTACACCTCTCAGGTGAACAAGCTGCTGGATTCTACGCAGAACATGACGGACGCCCTTTCTTCGCTGACTTGTGCGCCTACATGCGTTCAGGCCCGGTTATGGTTCAAGTGCTCGAAGGCGAAGACGCAATTGCAACCAATCGCCGTTTAATGGGTGCTACTAATCCTAAAGAAGCTGCGCCTGGAACAATTCGCGCAGATTTCGCTGAGTCAATTGATGCCAATGCTGTGCACGGTTCAGACAGCCCAGAATCGGCCGCACGAGAAATTGCATTCTTCTTTGAAGAATCTGAAATTCAGTCTCAAGGTTAGTTCTAAGAAAAGTTAGAATGAAATCTAGAAACACTTGCACAAAGAGCTATTAGCCCTATGACACAAAGTCCTCTTAATCTATACGGATTGGACAGAAGCCAACTTGAGGCCATGTTCCAAGAGAGAGGGCTGCAAGCTTTTCGCGGCAGGCAGTTAATGAAGTGGCTCTATCACCAACAGCTAACGGATTTTTCTGCCATGACGGATCTTCCACTGAACATGCGTCAGTGGTTGAGCGAAAATTGTGTCTTGGAGTTGCCTAGCGTTGAAGAACGCCACGTCTCCAAAGATGGCACAGTGAAGTGGATTTTGAAGGTCGCTCAAGGCGATCTAGTTGAAATGGTGGTTATTCCTGACAAGGGACGAAATACCCTGTGTGTTTCCTCCCAAATTGGCTGCACCTTGGATTGCAGTTTTTGCTCCACGGGCAAGCAGGGTTTTAACGGCAACTTGTCCCCAGCAGATATCGTCGGGCAAGTGTTAATAGCCAATAGCTATCTGGCAGAGAATGATAAGAGCGTCACCAATGTAGTGCTCATGGGTATGGGCGAGCCGTTGATGAATTTCGACGCAGCCATTACTGCGACCAATGTCATGAAAGATGACCATGCATTTGGGTTATCCAAGCGCCGGGTAACCATCAGTACCGCTGGCGTGGTTCCTGCAATTCGTAAGTTGCATGAAGTCACTGACGTTGCTTTGGCAATTTCTTTGCACGCGCCGACAGATGATTTGCGCAATGAACTTGTGCCAATTAATCGTAAGTATCCTATCGCGGAGCTTCTCCAAGCGTGCCGCGAGTATATTGAATTTCTCGGGCCTGCCCGAAAGTTGGTTATTGAATACACACTGATGCGCGGCATCAATGATCAAGCAGAGCATGCTCACCAATTAGCGGAGTTACTTCGCGATGTGCGTTGTAAGGTAAACCTTATTCCGTTTAATCCTTTTCCGGGTTCTGGCTACGCTAGGCCCAAGTCCCAAGACATTAGAGATTTTCAGACCCATATGATGCGTGCAGGTTATGTGACCATGCTGCGTACCACTCGGGGTGAAGATATTAATGCGGCATGCGGTCAATTGGTTGGGTTGGTGAACGATAGAACCAGTAGACAGAGACGCTATAAGAGCAAATTAGAAGCCTCGCAACCGCAACTCATTGAGGTGCGCTAGTAAATTTACACAGGTATTACAGCCAAAACGAAACCAAGTGATAAAGGGTTCCTGGCTAGATAAGTTGAGCAAAGACATCATATGACCGTTGTAAAGAACAAGGATTTAGAGCAGGGCCAAGGGCCAGGTCTGGTGTTTATCCAGGCACGAGAGGCTTTGTCCATTACACAGGCAGAAACAGCTGACGTGCTGAATTTGTCTGTGAGCGTTATCAAAGCACTGGAGAGCAATGATGATTCCGTGCTGCCAGAGCGGGTCTACGTTAATGGATACATCAGATCCTATGCTAAGTTGTTAGGTCTAGCCGCTGAGCCTCTTATTCAAGCTTGGGGGGCGCAATTTCCAGATGAAATGCAAAGCCAGCGAGCGGATTTAGACGAAGAACAGGCGCGCAATTGGAGCGTAGCTTCGGCCAACCCCCGTGAGAGCACTGGATTGGGGCGCTGGATTTTGGTCGCAATTTTACTTTCAGTTGTTTTTATCTATTTTGTCTCTAACCAAGAGGGTGGCGATACTGCGCCTGTGGTTGTTGTGGAGGCACCGATAGTTGAGCCTAGCGGCCCAGTAGAATCAGACGGGTCGGTTGTAGACACGACAGCAACCGAAACGGTTGTCACTGATGTGGTGGTGGGCCTAGATAATGCGGCTACGACCATAGATGAGCCAGTAGTTATTCAAGCAAAGACCGTCGATGTGGTGATTTCTGCCGAACCTATATTGGCGCCAGAGCCCGCACTTGAGCCAGAGCCTCAGCCTTTACTTGAGACTGGGTCAGAAACCTCAACGGCTACAGATGTGCAGGTAAGTGTGGCTGATGTCCCGATTGAAGAGCGACAAGTAACAGAAGATGCCGACGACTCTATTGACCGAATAAATGCTCAAGCAAATGGCCAGTCAGAAGACCAAACCGACGATGAAGCAAACGACCAAGCGAAGGATTTGGCGGCGACCATGTCTTCAGTAGTTGATGCTGTCGATGCGGTTGTAGTCGGCCCAGTGGCTATCGCAGATGTCACTGATACGATAGATTCGTCTGCGCAGATAGACAGCGTTGCTCCTGATGCCGAGCAAGAGGCACCTGCTTTCAGTCTTCCGCGGTTAACCTTAAAGGGGAACGATCGAATCGTTCTATCGTTTACAGCAGATTGTTGGTTTGAAATTAAAAACGTAGACGGCGAAATGTTACATGCGGACCTTGGCCGATCAGAACAAGTTCGAGAGTACTTTGGCCAAGGGCCTTTTTCGATAAAATTGGGTTATGCCCAAGGTGCGGCAGTAGAATTTAATGGCGCTAGCGTTGCACTGGCCCCCCACACGCGAAACAACGTTGCGAAATTAGTTCTCGGGCAATAGTGACTGCCCAATATCTTAAGGGATTGACTCATGGTTAGAGCGGTTCGCGGCATGCGCGACATATTGCCTCAGGACGCACGAATGTGGCGCCATGTGGAAGACACAATTCAAGGGGTAATTGCCAGTTTTGCCTATGAGGAAATCCGCCTTCCGTTACTAGAATTTACCGAGTTGTTTGCTCGAGGGGTGGGCGAGGCCACGGACATCGTGGAAAAGGAAATGTACACCTTGGCAGACCGAGATGGCGACTCGCTGAGTTTGCGCCCGGAGGGTACCGCCAGTTGCGTGCGGGCCCTTGAAGAAAATGGTCTGCTCTACAATCAAAATCAAAGAGTGACCTACGCTGGTCCAATGTTTCGCTACGAAAAACCGCAAAAGGGCCGCTACCGTCAATTTTACCAAATTGGTGCTGAAGCCTTCGGTTTTGCAGGCCCCGATGTTGACGTGGAGCTTATCGCTATTGGGGCGGAATGTTGGAAAGCGCTGGGTATCTCCAAGCACATTTTGCTGGAAGTAAATTCCCTCGGTTCTAGTGAAGCGCGCATTGCTTACAAAGAGGCGTTGGTGGCCTACCTCTCGCCGCTAAAAGCGCAGTTAGACGAGGACAGTCAGCGGCGATTGCTGACCAACCCAATGAGAATACTGGACAGTAAAAATCCCGCTACCCAAGCGCTGTTGCAACTCGCTCCGCAATTACCGGACTTTGTAGATGCGGAAAGCAAGGCGCACTTCCAGCGACTGTTGAAAATGTTAGATGCCTTGGGCATCAGTTACAAAGTGAATCCCAATTTGGTTCGCGGCCTTGATTACTACACGCATACGGTTTTTGAGTGGGTGACTCAAGATTTGGGCGCTCAAGGAGCGGTTTGTGCAGGCGGTAGATACGACGGGCTCGTTAAGCAACTGGGTGGGCGGGACACGCCGGCTGTCGGATTTGCCGTGGGTCTAGATCGTGTTGTCTTATTATGCGAATTGGCTGAGTTGGAAGTGAAACAATCAGCCGACTTGTATATTTGCGTGCTTGGCGATGAACTGCAGAGCAAAGGGATGATTCTAGCCCGACAGTTGCGCGAACAAATGCCTCAGGTTTCAGTGCGCCTGCACATGGGTGGAGGCAATTTTAAGAAGCAGCTAAAGCGAGCGGATGCCAGCGGCGCAACTTGGGCCATACTTTATGGCGAAGAGGAAGCGGCCAGTGGCGAGCTGAGTCTGAAGCATCTGCGTGATGCAAGTGTTGGGCAGGTCAAATTGCCAGTTGAGCAAATAGCGCAGCGCATAAGTTTAAATAGTTGAGTGGATAACACCTTGCGGGCGCCCCGGAATGAATGAAGGGGTGCATTGATATGTAGATGTGCCAGAATGCGCGTTGCTCGAGCGTAAGCACTCAGATGAGTCAAAGCGCAGGCAGAAGAGCGGGTCAAAGAAAGCGTAAAGAAAGCGTAAAGAAAGCGCTAAGAACGCTTTAAGAAAGCGCAAAAAAGATGCGTAAACAGCGCGTAAAAGAAAGAGTAATGGGCTTAAGTGCAGGCCTATTTTTGTCATACATAGTTTGGCTAAATAGTTGGATTTGAGTATTTCTAAAGTCCATGTTTGTGGCGGGTAAAACGGAGTAGAGGCGGGTGTCTGAATTTCTCAGTGATGAAGAACAAATTAGTAGGTTTAAGTCTTGGTGGGGCGAAAATGGCGCCTCTCTAGTTATTGGGGTAGCCGTTGCTGTCGCGGTAATTGTCGGGTGGCGTTTTTATGACAGCGCGAATCAGGCATCCATGGAACAGGGTTCAAAGGCCTATGCTGAGTATAAAGATGCTGCGCAAGGCGAGCGCCAAGCGCTTGCGGATAAGATTAAAGACGAGTTCGCAGGTACCAGTTATCACGCCATGGTAGCTATGGGACAAGCCAGCGACGCAAGTGAAGCAGGCGATTTGCAAGGCGCGCTCACATTTCTTGAAGAGGCAATGGACGCTGCTGGAACTACAGTACTGGGTGATTTAGCTCGGCTAAGGCTAGCTAAAGTGCAATTTGGTTTAGACCGCAAAGAGGCCGCGCTGGCCACATTGTCTGCTATCAGCAATGACGGTTATAGATCATGGGCATTGGAAAGTCAGGGAGACATTTACTTTGCCATGGGTGACGTTGAACAAGCGCACAGTGCGTATTCCGGCGCAGCCGAAGCATTGAAAGAGGGCGACCAACGCCCGTTGCTGAGCATAAAAGTTGAAAATACCGCGCCTTTTAATGGCGAGTATGTTGAATTTACCAGTGAGTTAGATCAAGCCCTTGAGGCCGCTGAAACTTCCTTGGCCCAAGACAGTGATGCAGAGATTGCCGAAAATGAGTGAAACACAAAGCCGCTATAACCCCCTTGCTAGCGTTTTGCGTCTGCTGACGGTTTTCGCTCTTAGTATGCTGGTTGCAGGGTGTAGTTGGTTTTCTTGGATTCCTGGCATTGGCGACAATGACGAAGACGATGAGTCCAAAGAGCCCGCAAAACTGGTCAGCTTTACCACTGAGTTGGATATTGACCGTGATTGGAAGGTTAAGGTCGGCGAGGGGCTCGGTAAAAAGTACCTGCGCATTAACCCCGGCGTGGTTGCCGATCGTATTATCGCTGCAGATGGCTACGGCGCGGTGGTCGCGGTAGATAGATTTACCGGCAAGCGCATTTGGCAAACCCAGTTTGATAGAGCCGCCGGCAAAGGCTTTAGTCTTTCCGGCTTTTTAGATAGAAGCGACCCAAGTTTTGTCAGTGGTGGTGTGGGCATTGGCGAAGGGCTCGCGTTGCTGGGTACCACAAGAGGCGACGTGGTAGCGCTTAGTGTGGCCGATGGCACCCAGATGTGGCGCAGTAATGTGGGCACAGAAATTGGCTCAGTGCCAACCGCAGATAATGGCCGAGTATTCGCTCAATCGATAGATGGCAAGCTAACGGCCTTAGACAGTCAAACAGGCGAAGAATTGTGGACTTACAACAGCCAAGTGCCACGTCTAACTTTGCGCGGTACCAGCTCACCAGTAGTGGCGAATGATGTTGTCTACACAGGTTTCGCCAGCGGAAAGGTTACAGCGTTGCGCGCAGAAAACGGCGAACCGATATGGGAACAGCGCGTCATGTTGCCAGAAGGCCGCTCTGAGCTTGAGCGTATTGTAGACGTAGATTCCACTCCGCTGATTGCTGGCGGCGCGCTGTTTGCAGTGGCGTATCAGGGGCGAGCTGTTGGCATGTCATTGCGTGACGGTCGGCCGCGCTGGGAGAAAGACACCTCAAGTTTTCTGAATATGGCGGAAGGTTATGGCCAGATTTATATCGTTGATGAAGAGGATACGATTGTCGCAATAGACCAAAATTCTGGTGAGGTTGTATGGCAACAAGAGGCCTTTGCCAGACGCAAGCTCACCGCGCCATTGGCATTTTCTAATTACATTTTTGTTGGTGATGACGAAGGTTATCTCCACGCTATTGCTCAACGTGATGGACGTCTGTTGGGGCGGATCAAGGTGGGCGGCAAAGGTCTGCGCGCTGACTTAGTTGTTGCCGATGGCGTTGTTTATGCTTCTGATAATAAAGGGACCTTGCACGCGTTCAAGGCAGTACTGAGATAATATATGCTTCCTAGTGTGGCCTTAGTAGGTCGTCCGAACGTTGGAAAGTCTACACTTTTCAATAAGTTAACGCGTAGTCGTGATGCTTTAGTTGCAGATGTGCCTGGGTTAACTCGAGACCGTAGATACGGTCGCATGGAGTTAGAAGAGCAGTCGGCGACCCTCATTGATACCGGCGGTCTTTTTGGCGAGCACGTTCTTGCCGAGGCGCTAACCGGACAAACCGAACTGGCCGTAAACGAAGCGGACTTGGTGCTTTTATTGCTCGATGGCCGGGAAGGGGTAACCGCAGCAGACGAAGATGTGGTTATGTACTTGCGCAAAGCCAACGTCAAATTTCTTCCGGTCATTAACAAAATTGATGGCCTGCCAGAGGACCAAGTCGCCTTAGATTTTGAGCGTTTTGGTTTCCCTGAATACGTGCTGATTTCAGCCAGTCACAGCCGTGGCCTCAAGCAACTTCGCGAAGTTTTAGAGCAGCGCTTAGCAGACCTTAATCTGCCTCAAGAGCCCGACGATCTGTCCTATGGATCTGGTATTCGTGTGGCAGTAGTGGGGCGGCCTAATGTAGGTAAATCTACCTTGGTCAATCGCTTGATCGGCGAAGACCGTCAGGTGGTATTTGATATGCCGGGTACCACAAAAGATGCCATCGACATTCCCTTCACCAAAGACGATGTGGACTACGTGCTAATTGATACAGCCGGCGTTCGACGCAAAGGTAAGGTCTCGGAGATCACTGAAAAGTTCTCTGTGGTTAAAGCACTGGACGCCATGCAACGCGCCCATGTGGTGGTCCTAGTTATTGATGCTTCCGAGGGCTTGGTTGAGCAAGACCTGCATGTGCTTGAGTACGCACTAGACGCGGGTGCTGGGATGGTGATTGCAGTTAATAAGTGGGATGGCCTGCCGGTAGAACAGCGAGAAAAAGTCAAGAAAGCCTTGGACCGTCGATTGAACTTTGTGCCGTGGGTGCCCTTGGAAATGATTTCCGCCCTGCACGGTACGGGCGTTGGCGTATTGCTGAAGAAAGTGCAAAAAATTCACGACGTAGGGCAGTTTGAGGTGTCTACCTCCATGTTGACCCGGTTGCTAAGAAACCTTGTCGCATCGCACCCTGCGCCATCTGTGCGTGGCAGGCCCATCAAAGTTAAGGTGGCCACGCGAGCCGGCTCTCACCCACCCCGGGTGGTGATTCACGGCAACCAACTGAGTGCTTTGCCGGCCAGTTATAAGAAATTCTTGGAGAACGGTTTTCGCGAAGCGCTGAACTTGGTCGGCAACCCGATAAAACTAGACTTGAGAGATTCAGAGAATCCCTTTGCTGGTAAGCCGAATCAGCTGTCCCAGCAACAACTTGATCGCCGCAAGCGCATGCTAAAGTTTCGTAAGAAAACGAAAAATTAATTTAAAGGCTTGAGTACAACCTCGCTTGCGACCCTCACGCCAATCTACTCACCGACCTGTTCCTAGACCTTCTCCCCAACCCTCTCTCTAACCTTTTGCGCAAATCTGCTCATCAGAGCAAAAGAGCCGCTGCAGATCTGTCGCGGCTGATCTTGCATAGCTGTTCTTGCATGGATGTTCTTGCCGGACTAATTGTCCAAGGAGAGGGCGCCTGCCAAGGCTTGCTGAAACTCTAGCGGGTCTACTCTCACACCGTTTAAACTCACTGACCAATGCAGGTGCGGGCCAGTGACCCTGCCGGTGGCGCCAACCAATCCAATGGTGTCGCCTTGTTTGACTGTATCTGCTACTCCAACTGTGTGTTCGCTCATGTGGCAATACATGGTGATGAGTCCTTGGCCGTGGTCTAAGAAAACCGTTTTGCCATTGAAATAAAGGTCATCCACCAAAACCACTTTGGCATCTGCAGGCGCAATGATAGGTGTGCCAGTATCTGCGGCAATGTCTAAGCCGCTGTGGGGGTTGCGTGGTTCGCCATTGAAAAACCTGCGATGCCCGAACAGGCTGGTGGTAATGCCTTGTAAGGGTAAAACGAATCCTTGGCGTAAATCTTGAGCGGGTGAGATCTGCTGATAAAGGGCTTTTTGTACCTTAGATTCCCGTCTGATACGTTCCAGTTGTTTGGGCTTTGGGTTCACCATCTCCCTATTTTTAAGGGTAATGTGCTGTTCGGTATATTGTTTATCAACCACCTCAAAGCTATGAGTTTGTTGCTGATTGTTCACCGTATAGCTCACAGACACCTCGCCTAAAGGCTGAGACACGGGCAAGCCCAATAAAACGGTGTTGCCGATTTGCATCACTGGCTTGTTGCGGAATCGTATTTGTTCTGCATTTTCTGGTGGTGTCCATTGGTAAACACCGCCGGGGAAACTGGTGTTGTTCGCCGTATCCGCCGTTGCGGCAGAACCCGTTGACGGGGCGCTCAGTGCCGCGATACATAAAATCAGACCCAAAAGCCCAGCAAAAGCATGAGTACCGGTATTTCGAATTGTTGAGGTTTTTGCTGTTGGGAGCGTCTGACGTACTAAAGGTCTAAACATCTTTCTCTTCCTTTCTCTCTTC
>QXZU01000105.1 GCA_009886205.1 K189A clade bacterium
GGCTGGTGTCCACCGGGTATTCTGGGCGTGGGCATTGGCGGCACGCCAGAAAAAGCTATGTTAATGGCCAAAGAGTCCTTGATGGAAACTTTGGATATGCACGAGCTACAGGAGCGCGGCGCGTCCAACCATCTTGAAGAGATGCGTATGGAGTTGTTTGAGAAGGTCAATGGTCTTGGTATTGGTGCCCAAGGTTTGGGCGGTTTAACAACTGTGTTAGATGTTAAGGTCAAAGACTACCCAACTCACGCTGCGAACAAGCCGGTGGCGATTATCCCCAATTGTTCTGCTACACGGCACATTCACTTCACTTTAGACGGTTCAGGACCAGCGGAGTTCACGCCCCCAGATATGGCTGAGTGGCCCGAGATTGAGTTTGAGTTAGGCAGTGATGTGAAAAAGGTAAACTTAGATACGCTGACCCCCGAAGAGACACATACCTGGAAGTCAGGCGATACGTTGTTGCTGTCAGGCAAAATGCTTACCGGGCGCGATGCAGCGCACAAAAAGTTAGTGGACATGATTGATCGCGGCGAACCATTGCCCGTAGATTTCACCAATCGAATTATTTACTACGTTGGGCCAGTAGACCCAGTACGCGAAGAGGTAGTTGGCCCAGCGGGACCAACCACCGCAACGCGCATGGATAAGTTCACACGCACCATGCTAGAAAAAGCGGGTCTTGCCGGCATGATTGGTAAGGCGGAGCGAGGGCAGATTGCCATAGATGCCATTCGTGATAACAAGGCGGTTTCAATGATCGCTGTGGGTGGCGCTGCATATTTAGTGGCTAAGGCCATTACCAAATCTACCCTGCTGGCATTCCCAGAGTTGGGTATGGAAGCCATTTACGAGTTTGAAGTGAAAGATATGCCCGTGACAGTGAGTGTAGATTCCACCGGCGAATCTGTGCACATTGAGGGACCAAAGATTTGGTCGAAGAAGATTGCTGAGCAGATTGCGGTAAAACAGGTATAACTTTTATTGCAGAAGCGGTTATTGCAGAAGCGGTTATAGCAAAAACGGCCAGTACAAAAACTGAGTCCCAGCTTGGAAATGTCTATTCTCCAAGCTGGTTTTTTACCCGTTCTAACCTTTTCTTAAAGTTCTAATTAACCCTTCGCATCTAAGTACTTCTCAGCGTCTAATGCTGCCATGCAGCCAAAGCCAGCACTGGTAATGGCCTGACGATAGATGTGGTCTGCCACATCTCCTGCCGCAAACACGCCAGGGATTGTGGTGGCCGTGGCGTTACCTGCCAAACCACTGGCTATGCTGATATAGCCGTTCTCCATATCCAATTGCTCTTTGAATAAATCGGTATTTGGAATGTGGCCAATGGCGATAAATACGCCGGTTAAATCAATGCTTTGTTCAGAGCCGTCGTTGCCCTTCAAGCGCATACCGGTCACACCCATGTCGTCGCCCAACACTTCAGCAAGCTGGTGGTTCCAAACAGGAATAATGTTTTCTTTATTAAACAAACGATCTTGGAGAATTTTTTCAGAGCGCAATTCGTCGCGGCGGTGCACCAAGTAAACGGTCTTGGCGATGTTGGCTAGGTACAGGGCCTCTTCTACGGCTGTGTTACCACCGCCCACCACGGCAACGTCTTGGTTGCGATAAAAGAAACCGTCGCACGTAGCGCAGGCGCTGACGCCTTTGCCTTTAAAGGCCTCTTCGCTTTCTAAACCCAAATACTGAGCAGATGCGCCGGTGCAAATAATGAGAGCTTCACAGGTATAAGTGGCTTGGTCGCCAATCAGCGTATGCAGTGAGCCGTCTTTGCTGAGTGTGGTGGTGTGAATGTGGTCAGATATGGTGATGGCGTCAAAGCGTTCCACGTGTGCGGCCATTTCTACCATAAGCTCTGGGCCTTGTAGTTCAGCATGACCTCCTGGCCAGTTTTCAACTTCAGTAGTGGTGGTCAATTGACCGCCTACTTCAATGCCAGTAATCAGTGCTGGCTTAAGGTTCGCTCGTGCTGCGTAAAGGGCTGCTGTGTAGCCTGCAGGGCCAGAGCCCAGAACGATTAGTTTGTGATGCTGCGTATCAGCCATATGTATCCCGTGGCGAATTGGTGAATAAAGTTGTGGCAGCGGTGGTGTGGCTGCGAGCAGCGCCATTCTAGACAATATGTCTGGCGAGGTAACCCTGTGCCTTGCGGAAATTGCAATAAATTCACGGGATGCTGAATTTTTGTTACGAGCGGTAGCGATAGCCGGCTGTTGGTGCGGCGAGTTTTGGGCGAAATGGTCTATACTCATGGGCTGATTCAAGAGTGAGAGCGTTATGACAAATATGCGATTTGGTGCCTTTGTCGCACCCCACCATCCCATCGGTGAACATCCAACCCTGCAATTTCAACGTGACTTAGATTTTGCCGAGCATTTGGACAAGCTGGGCTTTGATGAATTTTGGTGTGGCGAACACCACTCAACCGGTTGGGAAATGATCGCAAGTCCAGAAATGTTTCTTGCTGCTGCGGGCCAGCGCACCCACCGTATTAAACTAGGCACTGGGGTTATTTCACTGCCTTATCATCATCCGTTTAACGTGGCCCAGCGCATAGTGCAGTTAGACCACATGACCCAAGGCCGTGCCATATTTGGTTCTGGTCCTGGCGCGCTGCCTTCGGACGCGTATACTCTGGGCATAGACCCAATGCTGCAACGCGATCGCCAAGATGAAGCCATTGGTGTCATTCAAAAGCTCCTGCGCGGTGAAGAGCGTTTCAGCCACAAGTCAGATTGGTTTGAACTCAACGATGCGGCGCTGCAATTATTGCCGCTGCAAAAAGACCTACCGTTGGCTGTGGCTTCCATGATCAGCCCCTCCGGCATGACCTTGGCCGGTAAATACGGCACAGGTGTTCTGTCCATTGGTTCGACCACCACGGCAGGGTTACAGGCGCTGTCTACTCAATGGGCGTTTGCCGAGGACGCAGCTGCCAAGCATGGCAACACGGTGAATCGCGATGATTGGCGTGTGGTGATGAATTGGCATATTGCAGAAACAAAAGAGAAGGCTAAAGAGCAGGCCAAAAGTGGACTCTTTCGCTGGCACAACGAATACACCGTGGGCACGCTGATGCGCCCAGGTGCGCAGGCGTACAGCTCGCCCGATGAAGCCATAGAAATGGCCTCTCAGCCAGGCAGTGGCTCCGTTATAGGAACGCCTGATGATTTGATCGCAGCGCTGCGCGAGATGATTCAGCTGACGGGTGGGTACGGTACGGTAGTGGGTTTTGTGCACGACTGGGCCAATCGCCAAGACACTTTTGAAAGCTGGGATATGGTAGCCCGATATGTCATGCCAGAGATCAATGGCATGTTAGATCAATACCGCGAGTCGCAAAGATTTGTCATTGAAAATCGCGGTGTCTTTGACCGTGCCGGTGAAGCGGTTATGGCAAAGATTATGGGTAACGAGCGCGCTGTAGCCGCAATGGCTGAAGAGGCGAATGCCCAAAGCGCAATCCCCGCGCACCACGCGCCGGATTTAACCAAGAGCTAAACATAAAACCAAGAGAGCGAAAAAGAGTGCTCATTAGCTGTGCAAAGCAGATCAAGCCGTAAGGCTGGATCTGCTTTTTTTTTGCTTTGCGGGGGGCTAATGAAGTGCCAAGCGAGGACTGGCAGGGGGGCTTAACAGGGCGCGGGTAAAGTGAGCCGGCTCAAATCAGCTGCTCGCTCTGCATCGTGCGAATATCACTTTCGCTGTAACCCAGTTCCGCCAGAATGTCCGTTGTGTCTGCACCCAGCGTAGGCGGCGGTGATTGCACCGTTGGCGGGGCAGGGTTAGCCACATGGCTTGCGCTCACTACCCGAACCTTGTCTTTTTGGCCCTCTTGGCCCTTTTGGTCAGCTGGGCGATCTATCTCGGTAAAGGTCAGGCGGTGGTCAAACTGCGCTTGTGCTGCGACCTCGGCCAAATTCTGAATAGACGAAACGGGCAGGCCGACCTCGTTGAATACTTCCAACCAATGGGCGGTAGTTTGTCCCGCAATAATAGGGTGCAATAGTGCATTAATCTCATCGGTGCACTTCAGTCGAGTACTGGGATCTGAGTACTTTGCGTAATCCCCCTCATGTCCAAGCGCCTTGAAAAGCTTCTCAACCTGAGGCTCTTTCATAGCAATGATTTGCACGTACCCGTCTAAGCTTTTAAAGACATTAGAGGTAGGTTGTTTAGTGGGCGACTGATTACCCAGCAGTTCAGGCAATACGCCATTGACTGTGTAGGCGGTCATCTGCGGCGCCTGCATCATCATGGCGGTATCCAGCATAGAAATGTCTACGCGCTGGCCTTCGCCAGTGACATGGCGGCGAAACAGTGCGGCAGTAATAGAAAACGCCGCGTTCAGCGCGGTGCTCATATCCACTGAAAAATAGCCTGAGCGAGCAGGGCCGGTTTCAGGGTGTCCGCTGATACTCATCATGCCGGAGAACGCTTGAATAGCGCCGTCATATGCTGGCTGGCTTGCCCTAGGTCCCTCTTGGCCAAAACCAGAAACAGAGGCGTAAACAATGTCCGGCTTCACCGCTTTAATGGCTTCATAGCCAAAACCTAGGCGCTCCATTGTCCCCGGCTTAAAGTTCTCCACCACGGCATCTGCTTGGCTCACCAGTTTAAAGATCACCTCTTTAGCTTTGGGGTGCTTGAGGTTTATGGCCAAACTGCGCTTACCCAAATTGCAGGTTAAAAACGACGGCGACATGCCGTCGCTAGAAGCAGACATCAGCCCACGGGTCATGTCCCCAGTAACCGGTTGTTCTATCTTGATCACCTGAGCACCAATTTGCGCCAGTTGCTGGGTGGCAAAAGGCCCGGCTAGGACTTGGGTAAAGTCGAGAATACGCAGCCCGGTTAGGGCTTGGCGCTCGTTGTGTGTTGCTTTCTGGGTGTGTTGTTCTGAAGTCATGGTTACCGCTCTCTTAACGCTCTTTTAACGCTCTACTAATTCAAAGATCCACAGTGAACCGGTGGTCACATCATCTACAGACATGGCCGCGCCAGCCGCATACTTACGACTCAGCTCAGCCAGCACTGAAGGCAAAATTGGATCATCTTTAATGCGCACCAAATTACGCTCATAAAGTTTGCCGTCCACGCGCAAAATGGCGCGCCCATCTTTTTCGGCATGAATGGGCCACTGCTTCCAGATCTTGCCGTAGTTGGTGAGCATATAACCTGACGGTATGAATATGCGGTCGTCATGCTCCATGATCCAAGTGGTCCTTGAACTGACAGGTTCAAGCAGCTGAAACTCCACTGTGTCTTTGTCTTTAACAAAGGACCAATTCGGCGCTTCGTTAACAAGTTCGCCAGTACTGAACGCGCCACCTTGAACCACTTCCCAAGGTCCATCCGCAAACTTCATGCCATATAAAAACAGCGCCGTGCAGAGTGCGACTAAAATAATCAGCTTAATGACGACGGCAAAAAACGACCTAATAAAACCCATATCCCGCTCCCGAGTAGATAGTGATTGAGGGACCAGTGTACACAAAAGTTTGCGTAAAAAGCCGCCACTTAACTGCGGGCCAAAATCTTCTGAGAGACAGCATAAATTCAGTTTTGCAGGAGCGAAAAGTCAGTTTCACATATGTTAGCGGCTAACTGAGCGCACCTCTGGAAGCGAGAGCATTATAGCCTCACAGACTAAAGCGGGGGCGGGGGGAGAGTTGGGCTGGGTGAGTTTGACAGGCAGGACAGGCAGGACAGGTTGGGGGTTGTCTACCAAATCCCCACAACCTAGACACCCACCGACGCCCAGATAAAAACGCCTCCTAAAAACTTACAGCAACGTTGAGTTTAAAACCTAAATAAAGACGTTTAGATAAAGGCAAATTTGGCAAGAAAAATTGCTGCCAAAAACCACGCGCCCACGGTAATTTCAGTGCGCTTACCCGTGCATAGTTTGATCGCGACATAGGTGATAAACCCCATTGCTATGCCGTTAGCAATAGAGAACGTTAGGGGGATCAAAATAATGGTCACCAAGGCGGGTAGCACTTCGGTGCTGTCTGACCACTCAAGGGTCTCCATGCCGCCCAGCATAAGGATGGCCACATAAATAAGCGCGCCTGCGGTTGCGTAAGCGGGCACCATTGCCGCCAGTGGCGAAAAGAAAATGGCCAAGAGAAATAACGAACCCACCACCACTGCCGTCAGCCCCGTGCGACCGCCCGCTTCAACACCGGCTGAGCTTTCCACATAACTGGTCACTGGCGCGCAACCAAAAAACGCGCCCATGACACTAGAGCTACTGTCCGCTTTCAGAGCGCGGTCCATATTTTCTGCGTCGCCCTTCTCGTCAATCAAACCAGCACGACTAGCCACGCCTAAAAGGGTGCCAGCGGTATCAAATAAGTTAACGAACAAAAATGCAATTATGACGCTGGCCATGGCCACATCCAGCGCGCCAAGAATATCCAGTTGCATAAAGGTGGGTGCAAGGCTGGGAGGTGCAGAAACTAAGCCATTAAACTGCACAAGACCCAGTGCGAGAGCGATAATGGTCGTGCCCAGAATGCCAATAATGATGGCGCCCGGAATTTTGCGCATGGATAGAATGGCGATAGATAAAAAGCTGACGGCGGCGAGAAAGGTCTCGGGCTTGGTCAGGTCGCCCAGGGACAAATAGGTGGCGTCACTGGCCACAATAATGCCTCCAGTCTTAAGGCCAATAAAGCCCACAAATAGACCCACACCCACACCCATGGCGATGCGCATGTTGAAGGGAATACTGTCTAGCATCCAACGCCGCATACGTGTGACGCTCATGATGACAAATAAAATACCTGCCAAAAACACAGCGCCTAAAGCCACTTGCCAGCTGTAACCCATTTCGCCAACTACGGTGTAAGTAAAGAATGCATTGAGTCCCATACCCGGCGCCATACCCACGGGCCAGTTGGCATATAGTCCCATAACATAGCAGGCAAGGGCCGCAGCTAAGCAAGTACCGACAAAGCTGGCACCTTGGTCCATGCCGCTGGCAGCCATCATTTGGGGATTTACAAAAATGATGTAGACCATGGTAATGAACGTGGTCATGCCGGCAATCACCTCAGTACTTACGGTGGTGCCGTGGGCCTGCAGTTTAAATATTCTATCCAGCAATTCGTTCATTAATGTCATTCCCTTTTGTAAGTGTGGGTAAGTGTGGGTAAGTGCGGGTAAGTTAGGGATATGTCCCTGCTGATCTTTCGCCAGCTAACCGTTAAATGTAAGCGCGCTATCATACCGACAAAGCCTCGTCTGGCGAATGAGCTAGGTTGAAGTTATTTGAGCTCAATATTTGCGGTCCTATTTTTACGCTTTGCTTGGCTTATGCCCTAAGTTGAACTGCACTGTTATCGGCAACAAGGCTGGCGTGTTTGCCAAGAATGAAGGTCTGACATGCCTGACATGCCTGACATGCCTGACGTACTTGACGTGCCTGATGAGCCTAACGAAAAATACACGATGAATGTGGGGGTTCAGCGCAAATCAGGCGACTTCAGCACACTTCAAACGACTTCAAACGACTTCAAACGACTTCAAACGACTCCAACCCGCTTCAACCGGTAGCAGGTATACCGGCGAATATTTGGACATAAGGTCTCCAATAAACTGGCAAGGTAATTGCTTCGTATTCACCGTTGTCAGATCACACGGTAAAACGTAAAATGCCGCGCTCGAATGCGCCGCAATGGTGCGTTTAGTTGTTTGCTTTTCGTTTGTAGGGCAATTTATGCCCCATTGCAGACCAAGGTGATCTTCAGCGACTTAGCTTTGAAAACAAGAATTATAAATAACGATAAAGATATATAAGGATTTGCATGAATTTTTCGCGTAACACGCTCTCAACGCTCTCTGTTGCAATTGCTGCAACGCTCTCCAGCGGCGCCTCCGCCGAAAGTTCGCCGCTTGTTTTTGAAGAGGTGTTGGTCACCGCGGAAAAACGCAGTGAAAGCCTCCAAGATTTGTCCCAGGCGATTACCGTTCTGGATGGCGATGATCTGGATACTCAACAGATCAGTTCCTTTGTTGACCTAAGCGCCATTGCCCCAGGCGTAAACATAGCTAAAAACGAAGGCTTTAAAACAGTCATTACCATTCGTGGCGTGGGCAACGAGGCAAACCAAAACGCCATTGCGAATCCGTCAGTTTCTTATCATTTAGACGGCATTTATGTGGCATCGCCGTTCGGCTTGCAAACCGACTTTTTAGACTTGGAGCGCATCGAAGTATTAAGAGGCCCTCAGGGCACGCTATTTGGCCAAAATTCCACCGGTGGTGCGATTAACGTGATTACCCAAGCGCCGTCACTGGAAGATTCTTTTGGTAAAGCAGACCTTACCCTTGGTGATTACGGCTTGGTTAAAGCCCGTGCAGCGTACAACCTGCCATTATCGGATACCTTGGCCGTGCGCGCGTCAGTTATTTCTAATACCCGGGATGGCTTCACCGATAACCTGACGTTGGGTCAAGACTTGGACGATGCGAACAGCACGTCTGCTCGCGTTCGTGTGTTGTACGCACCACGCGATAACTTCCGAGCCAACTTTACCGCACAAATTTTTGACGAAGACCGCAACGGTGCCGCGCAAAAGGGCCTGCTAGACCCAACGCCCAACGCACGTGAACTGCGTCAGGATTCTCGTGCTGACTACGAGCTAACTTCCGAGCTTTACAGCATGGTTTTAGAATGGGATTTGGAGGCGTTTTCAATAAAGTCGCTGACCAGCTATCAAAACGATGACGTGCTGATTAACCGAGACAACGACCGCAACGACCTTGCTGTATTGGCACCGTTCGCCCAACTTCCTAGCGTATATGTGCCAGAGACCAACAAGCAGAAGACCATTACCCAAGAAATAAACCTGATTTCAGGTGCGCCGCTGTTTGGCAAAATGGACTGGGTAGCAGGCGTGTTTTATTTAGATACCGAAGTTGAGATCAGCATTCGCGAATTGTTGGACTTTAACTTCAACGGCACTTTTGACCCGTTTACCCGTGCTCAGGTCTTTGCCTTTGACCCCACCGCTGAGATTGGTTTTATCTCTGATTCCAAGCCAGAGCGCGATTCAACTTCTATCTATGGTCAAGGTACATGGAACTTCAACGACGAATGGCGCGCCGTGTTTGGTCTGCGTTACACAGAAGACGAAGTTTATAGCGCTGTGACTAACTTTTTTGGTCGCACCGGCACTGACATTATTGAGATGGACAGCGAGAAGGTGACAGGACGTTTAGTTCTAGAGCACGACTTCAGCGAAAGCACCATGGGCTTTGCTTCATACACCCGCGGCTTCAAGCCAGGTGGTTCAAACCTCACTTACGGACTTGAATCCGTTGTAGCGCCTGTTGTTGTATTGCCAACCTTTGACGAGGAAATTGTTGATGCCTTTGAGATTGGTTTGAAGACAGATTTAGCCGATGGCCGCGTACGTTTGAACGCAGCAGCCTTCTTCTACAACTATGAAGGTCTGCAGTATCAGGCAACTGACCCAGAAGTATTCCAAGGTGGTGTGGGCAACATTCCAGAGTCGGAAATCTTCGGTGCAGAGCTTGAGCTGTCTGCATTCTTATCAGATTCAGTGATTCTAGACGTGCGTCTGGCTTGGCTCGACACTGAAATTACAGCCGATCACCTAGCACTAGACAATGTGCAGTCAGAAGCCGCCGGTAACGCGTTAATTGGACAAGGCTTCAACCTTTTCAGTGACGAAATTCAGGTAGCGCGCTCGGCAGCAGTGCAAAACGTAAACGGTAACGAGCTGGCTAAAACACCAGAGTTCACCGGTAATATTGCGCTGAACTGGAGCAAGAACATCACCGCGGGTGAAGTGAACAGCAGCTTGCAATACACCTATAGAGGCGAGTTCAAGCACCGTATCTTTAATAACGCCGTAACGGACACTGTGCCAAGCTACGACGTAATCGACCTAGTTGTTGGTTTCCGCCCAGAAGGTAAAG
>QXZU01000106.1:0-2542 GCA_009886205.1 K189A clade bacterium
GACCGCAGTGGGTGTGCCCCGCTAAAACCAGACCTTTAACCCGCGCATCAAACGCCCCAGCAGGGTCATGGGTAAGGCTGAGTTTGCGCCCACCCTCGCAGTGGCTTGGAAATTCTACGTATCGAAACTCTCCCGAATAATAATCACCGAGTCCTCTAACGCATAAATTTAGTGATTTAATTTGCTGCACTGAATTTGCCAGCACAGGGACCCCTGCGTCACGCAGCGCCACCAGCCACTTTAGCCCAGCCGTCCAATTTTCATGATTTCCGAGTACAGCAAGCACTGTAATGCCACCGGTCTGAGCCATGAGATTGGCGACAGATAGCCGGTGCCTATCAAGGTCAGCTAGATCTTCAGGATTCTTAACGTAGTCACCACCAAACAAAATGACGTCGGGTTTGCTAGCAACCACTGTAGTCATCAACGCCTTTAAACGGCTTAGAGAATCTGCGCCGCCATCAATATGTAAATCCGTAAATAGGGCCACTTTTAGTGTCGACAGAGGTTCAGCAATCAAAGCACCCTGCTCCGGCAGATTAATGGTGACGCGATGCATTTCTGGCTGGGTATTGGATGACACTTCAATGCAGAGCCATGCGCTGAACAGTGCAAACAACAAAAACAGGCCAACACCAGATTTAGTCAAAACGCCTCCCCAAAAAACATCTGTAGCCTTTTCCTGTTACCGGCCTAAGCATACCCAGACACCAGTTTAGACGGCTTGCCTGTAACTTTGCCACTTGCCATGTCGTCCCCGGCGTGTGAAGCGATTGAAGAGCCAAAATCTTCCGCTACAAATTTTGACTCTGCGGCGTTAGCATCAGTGAACGTCAGATTGGGGAGACAAGTTTTGGAAGTTAGAACATTAATGCGGCGCGCCGCCCAACACTACAGCAACCGTGAAGCCATTGTGCACAATGACACTCGCCTGACTTTTGCCCAAGCTTGGGAGCGTGGGGTTAGGTTGGCTAACGGCTTGCGCGCAATGGGCTTGCAACCTGGTGACCGTGTCGGCGTACTAGAAGACAACTCAGTGGAGGCCGCCGATCTATTTCAAGCCGCAGCCATTGCAAATTTGGTACGAGTGCCCCTTTATCCGCGCAATGGCCGCCCTGCCCATACCCACATGCTGGGCCACACTAACTGCCGTGCCCTACTGGTGAGCGAACAACATGCCCATGAAGTGACCGATTTAGAGAGCGAACTGCCTGATCTTGAGCATATTTTTATTCGCGACAAAGGCTATGAAGCGTGGCTGGCAACACAGTCAACCCAAGACCCCAATGTACCCATTAACCCTGAAGACTATTTCATTATTCGGCATACCGGCGGCACCACGGGCTTGTCCAAAGGCGTGGCTTACACGCACAAAGCATGGTTGGCGGCAGGTCGCGACTGGTTTTATACCTTCCCGCCAGTAGAGCCCGGTGACAAATGTTTACACCTTGGACCTATTTCACACGGTTCTGGCTACCAGTACTTACCCATGTGGTTGGCGGGTGGCTGCAATGTCATGGTCAATCATTTTGACACCACTGAGACCTTAGACCTCATTGAGCGCGAGCAAATCAATTTTGGTTTCATGGTCCCGACCATGGTTAATGCGGTGGTCCACGACAACAAGTCACGTGGCCGCGACTTCTCTTCAATCAAGTGTTTGCTGATTACCGCAGCGCCCATTCAAGACGCCACCTCGCTGGCTGCCCGCGAAGTATTTGGTGACGTGCTTTACCAAGGTTATGGACAAACCGAAGTGCTGCCCATATCTATGATGAATTCCGCGCAATGGTTTACCGAATTAGACGGCTCTAATCCTCTACGCGCCTGCGGTCTTGCACTGCCTTTTTCCGAGGTAGAGATCTGGGACGAAGAGAATAATGTTTTGCCTGCCAATGAGGTGGGTGAAATTGTCGCGCGCTCGGACGGCATGATGACGGAGTTCTGGAATAACCCAGAAGCCACAGCCCAGCGCATGGTGAACGGTTGGATAAAGACCGGAGACCTGGGCAAGATTGATGGCAACGGCTACCTTTACGTGGTCGACCGCGCTGACGACATGATCATTTCTGGCGGCTTTAACATTTGGCCTGCGGAGATTGAGAACGTATTAGCCGGACACCCCAACATTCTGGAAGTCGCGGTGTTTGGCATCCCTCACGAGCGGTGGGGAGAGACCCCCCATGCCCACTGTGTCATTGCGCAAGGCACAAGTGTCAACGAGGAAGAGCTGATGCAAATGGTTATAGACGACCTGGGCTCCTACAAGAAACCAGGCGGCATCACCCTTACCACTGAACCGTTGCCAAAAAGCCCAGTGGGCAAGATCAAGCGCAAAGATTTACGCGAACCCTATTGGGCGGGTGTAGACCGAAGGGTCTCGGGCAGTTAACTGGCCGGATTGAAGGCGCACCAAACCAACACTGACCTAGCGCAAATAAGTGCTCAGTACGCGTCAAACAGAACTATTAAATAGCGCTATCAAACAGCGCTAGTCAAACAGTGGGTCAAAAAACACCTTTAGCTCGTACAAAATACCAAT
>QXZU01000106.1:2642-5108 GCA_009886205.1 K189A clade bacterium
AGCGCTAGTCAAACAGTGGGTCAAAAAACACCTTTAGCTCGTACAAAATACCAATAACTGCCACCGAAAAATCACTGGGCCGGTCCTCTAAGTACTGCTCAAAACTCTGCAAGTACAGCGGGTTGCCCGGCACCACCACATGAGTTTTAGCGTAATTAAAGCCTGGCTCATGGGCATTGCCCATAGAAATGTCCTCAGACTGCGCGTGATCTAACGCGACTAATTGAAACCGTTCTAGCGTGGCATGCCGATTTTTGGCATCGTCATAGGCCAATTGCAGCTGGGATTTCACCGCTTCGTCGCCATTGCGATAAAGATTTGCGATGGCCCAAGCAAAGTGCCAAACAGCATGATTCCAATCAATGAGCGTTACCGTTTCGGCTGTATACAAACTGTCAATGTACGCCACATACAAAGCGGCTATGGCGCCGGCAACTTCAGGCGTAACCGCCTGATCGCGCAGCGCCCAAATAGTTAGCGGAGCAGTGGCTAAGTTGCGCTGCAACTCTGCCTCAGCAACTTTTAAGGTCTGAGCAAAATCAATGCCCTCTACGCTCACCGCATTTTGGTCGTTGATATACAAATAAGGTAAGACGTTCTCCGTACACCGAGGGTTGGCGCGGCCCGGAGACGCAACATTGTCGTCACCGTAAAGATAGTCCTCGGACAAAATCGGCAAACCGGTATAACACCAGCTGATGTCTTTATCAGTTGCGCTTGCATCCAGTACTCCGGGTGCCAGTTGCCACCCCCGCGATTGCGTTGCTGCGCCAGGGCGGTAACTTGCATAGCTCACCGTATCAATCACCACCTCATTGCAGCTCAAACTCACCGCATCCGGGCCGCCTGTCAGCTCAAACTCGGTAGCGCGGTATTGATAAGCGACCTCTCCTGCGACCAAGGTGAGTAATGCCAAATTACTACGATCACTGGCGAACACACTGTAATTACCTGCTGAGATGAGCAAAGGTGCTTGCAAAACAAATTGCTCTTCATTGCCACTGGATAACGTGCAACCGTTCAGGTCGACATCATGATCGGTGCTGTTAAATAGCTCAAACCAACTGCCATCGTTGCCCTCAATCTTTGCCATCAACTCGGTAATGCGCACATCACCGACTTGCACAGACTGGGCACCCACAATGGCGCTGGCATTCGCGCTCAAATTGACCCCGGCACTTAGGAGAAAGATTAGTGTGCTCAATAGGGGCAATATGGGCCTCAACGGAGATGAGCGGAGTAATTTCATTTAGTTTTTACCTGAGGGAGAGCGCCGTAAGTGTAGCAAACGTTGCGTACAACTGCTCTGAGCGCTTTCAATTGCTGATGGTTTCGCTGTAACGTTAAGTCGACAAAGATGACGCCTAGCCCTTGGGGTAGTGATACGAGCGGCAGCAAAAAGACCATCAGAATACGCTTCAGATGAAACCCAAATACGCAAAAGAGACACCTTAATGAGCGATACCAGCGACTTCAAAAAAGGCATGATCGAGACCAATGGCATAGAACTACACTATGTTGAATATGGCGAGGGCCCGTTGGTGATTTTTTGTCACGGCTGGCCAGAATCTTGGTACTCGTGGCGTCACCAAATCCGAGCGGTAGGCAACCAAGGTTACCGAGCCGTTGCCCTGCATATGCGCGGTTACGGCGACAGCACTAAACCCGCCAACATCGACGCTTACAGCATTAGCCACCTAATTGGCGACGTGGTCGGCAGTGTTGCTGGATTGGGCGAGTCTGAAGCGGTCGTGATTGGCCATGACTGGGGCGGCCCAGTGGCTTGGTACAGCGCCTTAATGCGGCCAGATCTATTTCGCGCGGTGGCGGTACTCTCGGTGCCCTTTATGCCACCTTTTGCCCTACCCGCAGAGGTCTCAATGAACGACCTAATGCGAGCAAACGCTGGCGATCAGGAATACTACCGATTATTTTTCCAAGAACCGGGGGTCGCTGAAGCAGATTTCGAAAAGGATGTTAGGCGCAGTATGCTTGGGGTTTTATATTCCATCAGCGGCGACGTGATCAAAGACGGCTACCACAGCAGTGGTTGGGACGGTCACTTTCCGCAAGGTCAAACAATGACCGAGCAATTTATTATCCCAGAAGCACTGCCAGAATGGTTGAGCGAAGAAGATCTGAATTTCTACGTGCAAGAACATTCCGCGTCAGGTTTTACCGGCGGCTTCAATTGGTACAGGAACATAAAGCGCCTGCCGGGCATTGTGGCGCCCTTCATTGACAAAACAATTGATCAACCCTCACTGTATATGTATGGGGAACATGACCTAATTGCCGGCAACACAGCGGACGCAATAGCGTCTATGCGAACCGGGCAAACTGGCCTGACAGACTTACGCGGATGTGTTGAATTTCCCGGCGCGGGACATTGGTTACAACAAGAGCGCGCCGAGGGTGTTAATGCCGAGTTAGTTAAGTTTTTGCAGGGCTTATAGCCACTAACTC
>QXZU01000107.1 GCA_009886205.1 K189A clade bacterium
CGGCCTAAAACCCACACGAGGCAGAATACCCCTAGGGCCAGCCCAACTAGAAGGTTGGGGGGGGTTATCTACCACTCACGCCATCACCAAATCTGTGCGTGACAGCGCCGCGCTATTAGACATCAGCGCCGGACCAGAGTTAGGCAGCCCCTATCATGTGCCTGCACCCAGCCAATCATTTCTCAGCCAAGTGAACTGCCCAATTGCACAGCAAAAAATCGGCTTATGTCTCACCACTTTTAATGGCTCAGAGCTAGACCCAGAAGTGTTAGAGATCACCAAAGCAAGCGCACTGCAGCTAGAAAATCTAGGTCACAAAGTCGAACTGATCAAAGTTGATTTAAATACAGACACTGTTCGCGAGGCGCACGGCATAATTGCAATAAGTCATTTGGGCGCCATGTTCAATGCCAAACAAACCGAAATCGGCAGAGCCATTAGGCAAGAGGACATAGAATTAGGCAGCTGGCAAAACTACCAATATGCCAAAGAAATAACCGCCTCCGACTATGCCAAAGCCGTAACAATGATCCACCAACACGGACGAGTTATAGATCAGTTGTTAGAAGAATTTGACTACTTACTCACACCCACCATGGCGTGCCTACCCCTTGCACACGGACAAATCGACATGATGGCTGAAGACCCCAATAGCTACTCGTCGTTGCTCTTTCAAACACTGGGTTTTACAGCACTGTTCAACGACACCGGCCACCCAGCCATCAGCGTACCAATGGCCATTTCAAAAAACGGTCTCCCCGTAGGCAGTCAGTTGGTCGCAAAGACTGGCGAGGAGGGAAAGTTGTTACAGCTTGCCGGACAAATAGAAGCTGCAGGTTTATTCACACCGCTGACGTTTTGAGCAAAAAGCACGCTTAAGTAGACTTGATAGAAAAGGCTGCAATCGACAGTTTTATCCGCCCGGGCGTCTTCTGCCCGGGCAAACAACTACCCAATTGAGTTAGCCTAAGCGACCTTGTCTAAATCCGTCACTGGCGTTTCTTTGAGTAAAACCAGCGAGAAATAAGTTAGAGCACAAGCCAGCGCAATATATCCAGACACCCAAACAGAACTGCCAAAGGCGACCAATGAAGTTGCAATAATCGGTGCAAAGCCGCCGCCGACGATTGCGCCCAACTGATAACCAAGGGACGCGCCTGAGTAGCGCACTTCAGTACTGAACAACTCAGTAAGCAGTGCAGCCTGTGGCCCATACATCATCGCGATTGCAACCTGCCCTCCCGCTAACGCGAGGATGATTAAGGGCAGTGATCCGGTATTAATCAGCGGGAACATCGCGAATGCCCACAGTCCAGTGACAATTGCCCCCCACTTGTAAACGCCACGTCGCCCGTGACGATCTGACCAAGCGGCGAAGAAAAACAACGCTGGGACTTGGAACATGGTGCTGATTAACACCGCGAACAACATGTCGGACTTGCTTAAAGCCAGTCCAGCTGGGTCAGTACCATAAGATATCGAAAAGACTATAAGGATATAAAAAGTCACCTGAACGCCTAAGAATGCACCTGCTGCCAGCGTAATTTCTTTCGGGTAGGTTTTGAGCGCTTGGACAACCGGAGAACGCGGCTTGGCCTCTTTCGGCTCAGTACTTTCAATTAACTCTTTAAACGCCGGGGTATCTTCTAGGGTCAACTGCACATACATGCTCAAGCCAATCAAAACGATACTGGCTAAAAACGGAATTCTCCAACCCCAATCTAAAAGCGCCTCAGTGGAAACCGACGCGGTAACGATTAAAAAAGCTATGTTCGCCAAAATAACGCCTACCGGCGCACCAGCTTGCGCGAAGGCGCCGTAGAACCCGCGTTTCTCTGCAGGCGCGCTCTCCGTGACCAAAAGCATTGCGCCCCCCCACTGCCCGCCAACAGCAAGGCCTTGAACAAAACGTAGTAAAATCAGCAAAATTGGCGCGAACGGCCCAATTGTTTCGTAGCCTGGCAAAAGACCAATAAGCGTTGTAGCAACCCCCATCATCACCATCGCGGTGACCAAGGCTGCCTTGCGACCGAGGCGGTCGCCAAAGTGACCAAACAGCATGCCGCCCACTGGTCGAGCGATAAAGCCAACGGCAAACGTACCAAAAGAGGCTATAAGACCCACGTACGGGGGAATGTCAGGTGGAAAGAACAAGGTTGGGAAGATCAGGGCAGCAGCTGTGCCGTAAATAAAGAAGTCGTACCACTCAATACTGGTGCCACCCAGTGAAGTTAGTGCGACTCGGCGCATAGATTTTTCAGAAGCTGCCATGAGTACCCCTCGTACTTGCTGTGATTTGAAATTTAGGTAATTTGGACAAGCAGACCGTTAAGCCAACTGCACTTAACCAAGGTTTAATAACCCGTTGTATTGATTCTGCCCATGCCATAAAACTTGTTTATACCTTGTTTATGCAGAGGAAAATTAACATCATGGCCTCCTCTTAAAACCGTCTGAGTAGCCCTCTGAGTTTCAATGTCCATTGCATCTGAGTTGACCATCATAGCTTATAAAACTCGCCAAGCTAACAGCAATAAGGCGCACTCAATATGAGCGAGCGCAAAGTAACTGCCCGTCTATGGATTGCGTATGTTCTCGCTGCGCTGAGTTTACTCGGTGGGCAGAGTCTAGCTTACGCAGAGACCGCAAAAAACTCCGTTAGGGTTGCAGTGGCGACAAATTTTGTCACAACGTTGAAAGCCCTGAGAGAAGATTTTGCGTCGCTGGACAACGGCAAAATACTCATCAGCGCCGGGTCTACCGGCAAGCTCTACGCACAAATTCGCCAAGGCGCGCCTTACGACATTTTTCTAGCGGCAGATCAACAGCGACCACAACTCTTGGAGCAACACGGATTAACTGTAACCGACAGTCGCTTCACCTACGCAAATGGCGCACTGGTGCTTTGGCGACCAAACAAGGTTATTTCCAACGCTGAGCCCAGGGTTATTTCCAACACTAAGCCCAGAGCAACTAACGAAGACGAAAACCCAACCGCGCAAACCGAACAAAGTGCGCAAATTAGACAGTGGCTGGCAAGCGCTTCAAGCATTGCACTAGCCAACCCTCGCCTCGCCCCTTATGGCTTTGCAGCTCAGCAAGTTTTGCAAAACCTGCAAAGCACACAATCAATGTCACAACGGCAAGTGATGGGGGAGAATGTTGGGC
The DNA here is from genome assembly GCA_009886205.1 of K189A clade bacterium. Taxonomy (GTDB): domain Bacteria; phylum Pseudomonadota; class Gammaproteobacteria; order Pseudomonadales; family Azotimanducaceae; genus UBA4421. The sequence continues at coordinate 3,169 of QXZU01000107.1, forward strand.
AAACTTTTTCCCTAGTGGCCACAGGTAACGCTCGCATGGGTTTTGTGGCGGCAGCGCAAATGCTTGAACAAAACCAGCCCGTTGCTACCTACCTCATCATTCCCAGTAAATTGCACTCGCCTATTCTGCAAGATGGCGTGCTACTAAAATTTGGCGCCAACAACAAAGCAGCCGCACGCTTTATGCATTATTTGGCAAGCTCAAGGGCGCAAGAAATTATTCGTAAGGCAGGGTTCTCAAGACCTGATCTGAGGCGGCAATAAAACCCAACTTAGGACAGAAAGAGTAAAACTCGTTCTGCCCTAAACCCTATGCGCGCAGTTGTATTCTAACGACCCACAAATACTGGATCGCGTTTCTCAACAAACGCCTTGGTCGCGTTTTTATGATCTTCGGTTTGACCACAATGTACGTGATGGGTGGCTTCCAAATCTAGGCAGTCGTTTACGTCACCAGATGACAATGCACGAGCAAAGTTTTCTTTCATATAACGATAAGCAACGGTAGGACCACTGGCTAAGCGCAGTGCTATTTCATTGGCTTTGGCAGCTAACTCATCGGCTTCGCACACCCAATTAGTTAAGCCCAAGTCCAGCGCTTGTTCTGCATTCACACGGTCTGAAAGAAAGTAAAGTTCCCGGGCCTTGGCTGTGCCGATAAGTTGCGACATGAAGAAGGTACCGCCGTAATCACCAGAGAAACCCACCTTGGCAAACGCTGTAGTCATCATGGCGCTGCTCGCCATAATGCGCATGTCGCATGCCAATGCCAGGGATAGACCCGCACCCGCCGCCGCGCCTGGCAATGCAGCAATAGTTGGCTTAGGGATTGAATATAAGGCACCAGCAGTGCCGCGCTGGTTGAGGCGCTGCCTATGAATGGCCCCGTCAATGGTGTTGTCTCCCACGGTACCGTCACCACTGGCAGCCATACCTTTAACGTCGCCGCCTGCGCAAAAACCTTTCCCAGCTCCGGTCAAAACAATGACCTTCACAGCGCTATTGAGTTCAGCGTCTGCTAACTGCTGCGCCAATGCGCCCGTCATGGCATCGGACATAGCGTTGCGTGCTTCTGGCCGATTCATAGTCAGTGTCAGCACACCGTCCGTTAGGTCTGCTAAAAGATCATCTGTACCTGTTTCCACTTTATTCGACATTTCCCTCTCCTAGGATTTTTTCGCTTTGGATAAATTTGGTTATTTTCTGCACCATTTTATTTGCGCTTATACAGCAATGGCACTGGCAAATGCTCATAACGGCATTGCACTCAACGCCTCTAGTCTTTCATTAGGCCTTTCATTTTGTCCAGTACTCTATGACTCATTCTTTACTTAGGGGAGGCGCAGCCCAGTGAACAGCCCATTGCCAGTGCTATGACAGACCTAGCGGGAAATAGCCAGACGCCCGGAGAGTGTGGTAAAACGGCGTCTCCTTGAGTTAGAGCCTCGCAGCACAACGAATTAGGCAACAGGAAAACACAATGTCCAATCTCACGCTGATCTATGCCCACCTCGCCACCATCGTGCCTGCTGCCTTCATCGGCGCTTATCTGTTGTTACGCCAAAAAGGCACGCCTGGCCATCGATTGCTCGGCAAAATTTATATGATACTGATGATGATCACGGCAATGATCACACTATTCATCACCGCTGAAGTCGGCCCCACCCTTCTCAATCATTTTGGATTTATCCACCTGTTCAGCTTATTGGTCATCTACAGCGTGCCTGCGGCCTATTTCGCTGCCAGAGCACACAATATAAAGCGCCATAAATTCAATATGCTGGGCGTGTACCTGGGCGCCGTACTGATCGCTGGCGCGTTTACTTTTTCCCCTGGCCGGCTAATGCATACCTGGTTTGTGCTTTAGCTGAGCTGCAACTACTGGCGATGACCTAGCTGCCTATGATTTAACAGGCAGCGCCGTTGTGATTTAGGATTAGGTGCTGATAACCGTCCATTTTCAGCCCGGTATCGCTATACTCAAATAAAGACAAAATCTAAGAATATCTATTGGAGAGACCTATGACTTACGAATGCTTTGACCTGACAATTGAAAATAATGTCGCACACATTCAGCTGAACAGACCTGAAAAGCGCAACAGTATGATCCCTTCATTTTGGGCCCAGTTGCCACAAGTCATCGAAGAAATAGATGCTGAAGCTAAAGCACGCGTCATAGTCATTTCATCCACTGGACCGGTATTTTCCGCGGGCATGGACTTAAACGCCTTTGCATCCAAAGGCAGCTCAGACCCTGAAGAAGCGCGCCGCAACAAAATTCGCCATGGCGCAGCCTTCTACGACACGGCGCGTAAAACCCAAGCCGCATTCAACGCGTTAGAAGCCTGCAGACTGCCCATACTGGTGGCTATTCAAGGCGGGTGTGTTGGCGGCGGCGTTGACATGGCAACTGCGTGCGACATGCGCTATGCAACCGCTGATGCGTTCTTCACTATATTTGAAACAGTCATCGGTATGACCGCAGATGTGGGCACATTCCCGCGCCTAGTACAGCAAATCCCCGAAGGCTTGGTTAGAGAACTGGCCTACACCGGGCGACGCATGGGCGCGGCTGAGGCCAAATCAGCAGGCCTTGTGAATCAAGTATTCGATACGCAGGAAGAAATGCTCGAAGGCGTTTTCGCCATTGCACACGAGATTGCAACAAAGGCACCGTTGGCAGTTTATGGCTGCAAGCGCATGATCAACTATTCCAAAGATCACACCACCGCAGATACGCTGGACTACATTGCCATTTGGAACGCTTCAATGCTGCAAGCGCAAGAAATGCAGGAAGCCATGCAATCTAATATGGAAAAACGCCCTGGCGACTTCGTAGAATTACCTAAGCGCGCGCCAAACTTCAGCTTCCGTTAGGCTTGGGGAAAAGCATTTAGCGGCTACTTCGCGGCCATAGCTGGGGAAAACCTCAGTCGTGGCTGCACTAAAATGAAGCAGCAATAAAGCGTCGTGGCAAAAGAGCAGTAATAAAGATCCATCAAGCTGGGAGAGCAAAGATGACCATTCAACTAAGACAAATCTGCTTAGTGGCAGAGCACTTAACCCCTGTAATAGACGACTTAACGGCCATTCTTGGCATTAACAGTTGTTACGTTGACCCAGGTGTTGGGGTATTTGGCCTAGAAAATAATCTAATGGCTGTGGGTCGAAACTTTCTCGAAGTGGTAGCCCCTACCCAGCCTAATACTGCTGGCGGGCGTTACCTAGAACGTCGTGGTGGCGATGGGGGTTATATGGTCATCACCCAAATAGACACATTTGAAAACCAACAAATGTTACGTCAGCGCGCCTTAGACAACGGTGTGCGTATTGCGCACGAGTCCCAACGCGAAGGCTGGAACCTCTGCCAACTGCATCCGGCGGACATGCGTGCCGCGTTCCTAGAACTAGAGTACGACTCTAAAGAGGACTTCAACGGCCACTGGAATCCAGTAGGTGGCGATGGCTGGGAGGATAAGGTCAAACAAGATATCACCGAGGATTTCCTAGGCGTGGAGCTACAAGGGGACAACCCGCTGGAATTGGCAGCGCATTGGGCCTCAGTGACCGATTGTCCTATTGCCGAACAAGGGGGCCACCCATGCATTGCTTTTAATAACGTCACGTTGCGCTTTGTGCCGGTCACTGACGGACGTGGCCCTGGGCTCGGTGGCCTAGACATTAAAGTGCGCAACCGCGAAGCGATTTTGCAGCAAGCACACACGCGTAATTGTTATGTCAGCGATGAGCGCGTGGACATTTGCGGAACACGCTTTTACTTAAAAGACTGATTGAGCACCCACCTCCCACGCAAAGACCAATTAATAGTTTATAAATTTTCTTCAACTCACTTGTTATATGTAGGTAAAAAATGTCAGAAATGTCCTTTGAAACAGCTGTTATGTCGCGCCGTTCAGTGCGCGGATTCCAGGACAAAGAAGTGCCCCAAGATGTACTCAACAAAGTATTCGATATAGCCCGCTGGTCACCTTCCGGGACCAACATTCAACCTTGGCAAACCTATGTGGCCTCTGGTGCGCTTCGCGACACATTGCGCGACCAAATGATGACTGCGGTTAAAGCAGGCACAAAACCTAACCAAGATCACAAAGAACCCAAAAAACCCATTGGCCAAGTATGGAAAGATCGTCGCCGCGAATGTGCAGCGGTACTTTACCGCGCCATGGATATATCTTGGGATGATAAAGAGGCGCGTGGCGCCGCATCCTTTAGAAACTTTGAATTGTTCGATGCGCCTCATGTTGCATTTTTATGCATGGACGAAGCCTTCGGCCTAGGTAGCGCGTGGGATGTAGGCATGTATGCGCAAACGCTGATGTTAGCCATGACCGCCAACGGCTTGGCCTCCTGTGCCCAAGGCACCATGGGACATCACCCAGAACTGGTGCGCGAGGCCTTTGGCCTTGGCCCAGAGGTAAAGGTATTGTTTGGTCTGAGCTTTGGTTATGAAGACACTTCAATGAAGGTTAACTCAGCGCACACTGAACGTGCAGCGCTAGAGGATACTGTTACCTTTAAGCGCTAAGACCTTGTGCAAGGAAGACGCAGTGCCCGCGGACATGCGGGCATATTGAAGCCTTAGCTGGCTAATTCCTGACAAATAGATAGAAACCTTAAATCAGGCTACAGTGACGACCTTGGCCTTAACCAACGTATCGATTTGCTCTGGGGTATACCCCAACTGGGCCAGGATGGCTGCACCCTGCTCGCTGAGTTGCGGCGCTGGCAGGTCCTCACGGATTGCCGAATCACTATGCACAAGAAACGGCGTCTTTAACGATTGATATTCGCCGCGCACATCATCCTTATGACTTTGCAGCCAATTGGACGCTTTTAGTTGCGGATCTTCGGCCAAATCCGCCATAGCATTGATGGCCGAACAAGGAATATCCAGCGCAGCTAAGTCCGCCAACCACGTTTCAGAGGAGCGACTCGGCGCTATATCTGCCACCAAGTTGTAAAGCTCGTCTATGTGCTGGGAGCGTTTCACAGAGTCTGTTACCCACTCCGCCTCAACCAAATCTTCGCGACCAATTAAACCAAAGAAGCGCTGCCAGTGTTTTGTGTTGTAAGGCATTATCGCGACATAGCCGTTCTGAGTCTTATAAGGCTTTCTGTTCTTGGACATCAGTCGGTCGTAGCCCAATTCGCCTTCGGACGGTTGCAAAGTATGTCCTGCCAAATGCTCGGCCATAACAAAAGCGGTCATGCTCTCCAACATAGGCACTTCTATATTGCAGCCCTCCCCGGTGCGGAGCTGCTGCACCACACCCGACACAACAGCTAACGCTAAATGTAGGCCGACTACTTTGTCGCAGGCTATGGTGCGGACAAATTGAGGTGCACCGTCAGCATCAGCGTTGAGTGCTGCCAACCCAGAACGGGCTTGAATAATGTCATCATAAGCAGGCGATTGAGCATCTGGGCCGGTGCTCGCAAAACCGGGCGCGGCGCAATAAACAAGTTTGGGATTTATAGCCTTGAGTGTGGCGTAATCTGCGCCTAGGTCTTGGGCGGATTTGCCGCGCATGTTGTGCACAAGGACATCCGCTTGCGCGACCAACTTATGCAAAATCTCTTTGCCTTCTGGCTGCTTAAGGTCCACTGCAATAGAGCGCTTGTTGCGATTAAAATTTAGGAACCCCACGCCAAGGTCGTCCGTACGCCCGGGCCTCACGGCGCGAAAAACGTCACCGCCTTGGGCTTCTACTTTGATCACATCGGCACCGAAGTCACCCAAAAATTGGGTCGCATAAGGACCCAAAACAATAGTCGACAGGTCTACTACACGCAGACCCTTTAGCAAGCTGAGCATATTTTATCCGTCTGATGGAAAACCGCGATTAGGCCACTTCTTTTACTTCTTCGCCTAAGGCTCTGGCACGGTCTAAACGACTGGCTTCATCTTTGGGCAGGTGTTTCCACGCCAAGGTTAAGAAAATAAAGGTAAGAATGAATATCAACATTGTACAGGCAATTGCTGTGCGCAGAGATTCGGCGCCATCCATGCCGGTAGCAGCAAAAGTATCTGACAGCTGACCCATCATGTACGGCCCCATAGCCAGACCCAACATTGTATTAATCAATATGTAGTAGGCGCCCGCTACCGCACGCATGCGCGGTAATACAAGATCTGCCGCTGTAGTGGGCGGAATACCGGGCCAGCAGGCGCTGAACAAGTGATGAGCAAAATTAAGGAAGAAGGCCATATAAAGGCTTTCGGTATACACCATCCAGAGCACTAAGGGCGCGGTACCGAAGACCGCAATATAACCAATAATCAGACGACCCGCCGGATGCCATTGACGAAACTTATCCCCTAGAACACCCCCCATGGTCACACCAATGAGTCCACCCAGGGCATTACCTAAACCGATGTACATACCCACTTCTGTAGCCGAGACATCGTGCATACGAATCAGCAACGGCGCGGTCCAATAGCCAATACCATAGGTAACAAACGAAATAGTTGGGAACGCCAGCATGGTGTAAATCATGGCTTTCGATTCAAAGATCATATGGTAGGTCAC
>QXZU01000108.1:0-3146 GCA_009886205.1 K189A clade bacterium
TACGGCGGCTACGTTATACAGTTGGCTAAAGCGGACGGATTACAGGTCATCGCAGATTGCGCTGATGCAGACAAAGCGCTTCTCAAATCCCTTGGCGCAGATATTCTTATTAGCCGCGGCGACGGTTATGCAGAGAAAATTCGCGAGCACTTTCCGCAAGGCGTAGATGGCCTTGCTGATGGTGCATTACTCAATGAGCTTGCCATTGATGCGGTGAAAGACGGCGGAAGCTTCACCGCCATTCGCGGCTTCAAGGGTGAAGAGCAAAGAGACATTAAGTTTACTGCGACTTGGGTGACCGGCTACGACGGTGAATACGAAAAGCTAGATGTGCTCAGACAGCAGGTAGAGTCTGGTGTGTTGACCTTACGTGTTGCGGATTCGGTGACCCCAGAAAACGCCAGTGTTGCCCACACGCGATTAGAGCAGGGGGGCACACGGGGTCGTATGGTGATTGAGTTTTAGACGCCGAGTTCGAGGTCGTTAGAGGTCGTTAGAGGTGGCCAGAAGCTGGCTGAGAAAAGATCAGCAATACTCAAAAGAGAAAGAACAACGGCGGGAACACCTGCCGTTATTCTTACTCTTTAGCGCCAGCGCCCTTACGAGCGCAAGCGCTCATGCAAACGCCAGCGCCATACCAGCGCTAGTGCTGATACAAGCGCTAGTGCTCTATATCAATGGGTCGATAGTAATCGGTTCCCGTAGCCTCAAAGTTATCCCGCATTGCTCTGAATCGCTCACCTGCGGAACCCTCTTCCGACAACGTTAAATTCTGACGAATAAAGTTCACGCTGTCTGGATTCAAAGCGCTGGCCATATTCCAGTACTCATCGGCCTTATTGTCCTGTCCGTGCTTGCGGAATAAGTTACCTAAGCAAAATGCTGCATCAGCTTTCTGTTGGTCCGCAGTATGCTGGCGAATGTTGCCAGCCACTGTTGCCGCAGATTGCACATGCTTGCTCTGCGCGCCATTTGCCACCCAGTCTTTGAGGGCAGGTTCATATACATTGGTACCAAAGGAAATAGATTGATCACCCACGCCCAGTTCGTGCACCTTTGAATAAGTGCCTTCGTCGATGCGCACTATGCGGCCCTCTTCATCAATCCATGCCGCTGAGGGCACGTTGACAAAGTTGAAGGCGCTGCTGACCAAGTGGTCTTCATCGACTACCTGTATGTAGGTTGGATTGGCCGCATCAAAAATGGGTCCTGCTGCCGCCTCACCGCCGGTGTCTTGGGCTGCACAAATAATGACAAAGTCGGGATCGTTGATTTCTTCGTAAATACGCTGCCACACGGGCACGTCAAGAAAGCATCCTCACCACGAAGACCAAGTAACAATGAGGGCCTTTTTGCCTTTTAGGTCAGCCAGTCTGACCACCTCACCTGTACGGTCAGTGAGCTCAATGTCCGGCGCCATGGCGTCCACCATCATATTTGCACGTTTTGCTGGAATTTCCGCAAAGCTCCAAACGCCTGCCTCATGATCTGCAACGTAGGGTTGGTCTAACAGGTTTGCAAAGGCAGTTAGATTGAACCATTGCTTACCATCTTGCTCAACTAATAATTGGTCATTCAAGGGGATGCACAGTTCTCTGAAACACGCTCCTTCCGGCTTAATTTCAAAACCGTTGATTTGCCCAAGATCTTTGGGGTTAATCAAAAGTTCGTCGCCACTGCCGGTTTCGGAAAGTGTGATGGTTTTGCCCTGATACAGCACGGTTGCGCTGCCTTCAGGATGAATTTGTGTGGCTTCAAATGGGCTTCGAAGCTCTGGGTAGGCCATAAAGGCTTTTGCCATTAGATTCTCCTTTTTCTCTGCGATTTAGATGGTACGTGATCTAGGTCAGCGTGTCTGTGCTATCAACGCCTAGGCAAAAGTCACTTATTTGTTAACTACTCGAGGCGGCTTTGGAGCGTTTGCTCATACCAAGGCGGCTAAAAACTTCCTCGATGTGGTGCTGTGCGCCTGGGTATGAGTGGCGGTAATTGCGGTCAGGTGAGCGTGCTCTGAGCTCAAACTTTAGTTCAGTTTACTAGGGAATTTGCTGGTTTTGACCGTCCAAAAAGATGCTGGCGGGTATGCTCTTTTTTCCATAGTCTTAGGCTGGAAAGGGAGATAACAATGATAATAAATTCACAGATTCGACAAATTGGTTTTTCGCTGTTTGTAGTTGCGCTGATAATGGGGTGTTCACCAGCAGAGAACAAAGAGAAGCAAACTAAAAGTACTACACCCGCCGCCAGCGAGGTAACGCCTCAAGGCAAAATCAATGATCAACGCATTAATAACGCTGCGAGTGAACCGGGCAGCTGGTTAGCGCATGGTTTGGACTACAAAGAGCAGCGATTCTCGCCGCTAACGCAAATTAACCGCAATACAGTAAAGAACTTAGGCTTAGCCTTTGAGCTTGATGTGGGTACAAATAAAGCGCTGGAAGCGACCCCTATCATGGTCGACAACACCTTATTCTTCACTTCAGCTTATTCCATAGTCCACGCGGTGAACGCGTCAACTGGCGAGGAGTTGTGGCGATATGATCCTCAAGTGCCAAGAGACTTTGTGCGTAAAGCTTGCTGTGGACCCATTAATCGCGGTGTTTCGGTTTATGAGGGCAATGTGTATGTGGCCACATTAGACGGCCGCCTGGTTGCAGTGGATGCAGGCAGTGGTGCAAAGGTTTGGGAAGTAGATACGGTGATCGATAGAGATCGGTACTACACCATCACCGGTGCGCCAAGAACGGCAAAAGGAAAGGTTTTTATTGGTAATGGCGGCGCAGAATTTGGTGTGCGCGGTTACGTGACTGCTTATGACTCAGCAACAGGAGAGCAGATTTGGCGATTCTTTACGGTGCCAGGTGATCCTTCTCTACCCTTTGAACACCCAGAATTAGAACTGGCTGCGACCACTTGGAAAGGGGGCAGTTGGTGGGAAGTGGGCGGCGGCGGCACCGTCTGGAACTCAATCGTATATGACCCAGAGTTTGACCAAGTCTATTTGGGTGTGGGTAATGGGGCGCCTTGGACCAGAGTGATTCGTTCTCCGGGTGGTGGCGACAATTTATTCCTTTCTAGCATTGTTGCAGTGGACGCCGATACGGGCTCCATGAACTGGTATTACCAAACAACGCCGGGCGATAACT
>QXZU01000108.1:3156-4642 GCA_009886205.1 K189A clade bacterium
GACGGCGAATTGCTCCGGGCGCACCCTTATGTGAAAACGACTTGGGCAACCCATGTCGATATGGCAACAGGTCGCCCAGTAGAAAATCCGGAAACAGATTTCTCTGAAGAGGCCAAGTGGGTGTTACCCGGACCGTTGGGTGGTCACGACTGGCAAGCCATGGCGTTTGATGAAGCCAAAGGCATTGTCTATATGCCTGCCCAAGATTTTCCATTTATTTATTCGTTGAACGCTGAGTTTAAAGAAACCGGCTACTTTAAGCGCAATCCGGGCACCACTAACCTAGGCATAGATGTTGAGAATAGCTCTATTTTGGCTGAGGAAATGGCCGCTGAAGCACCCGAGGCAAAGGGTTATCTGAAAGCATTTAATCCATTAACAGGCGAAGAGCTTTGGTCGGTAGATCACGTGCATTATTGGAACGGTGGTGTGCTGGCATCCGCTGGCGGGCTGGTATTCCAAGGTGATGGTCTTGGTTATTTAAGCGCATTTGACGCCGACACAGGCGAAAAAATGTGGAGCTTTAATACCTACATATCCATGCTTGCTCCGCCCATTACTTACCAAGTAGATGGCGTGCAGTATGTTGCTATTCTGGCGGGTACCGGCGCAGTGGAGAACTTTGTTGGACTGGTAACCACTGAGACCGCTGCGGTTAAATACGGAAACTTTGGTAAATTGTTGGTCTTTAAGTTGGGCGGTAACCTAGCGCTTGAGGAACCTCGAATTCTTGACCGTTCGATACCCGAGCAGCCGGTCATGATGGCATCAGCGGAGCAGTTGTTGCGCGGTGAACAGCAGTACAACCTAGTGTGTGGCGGTTGTCACGGCGCTAATGCTCGGTCTGCGGGTATCCTACCGGACCTTCGTATGATGGGTGATGGTAAGCACCAAATCTTTGCAGAGATTGTCCGTGGTGGCGTACTTGCAGCAGGGGGTATGGCGAGTTTTGCAGATGTCGTGTCAGTTCAAGACACTGAAAATATTCGTCAGTATATTATCTCGCGAGCCAACATTGATCGAGAAGAGGCGCAACAGGTAGACGCAGCCGCTGGCAGGTAAGGCCAAAATATAGGTTGCGAAGTGCCGCGGCATGGAGTCGCGGCGCTACTTTTTGCTGCGTGTTTAGGCGGCATGGCTTTCCTAACAAGACAATCGCTAGCAATCTAAGTGGGCGAGCATATTGTTCATTTATTCATTCAATCTGAACGCAATTACCCCCGAACAAACAACAACCCTACAGTTTTCAGACACCTAACACAGGTGCATAAACTGTTCGCTGGATGGGACTTGGCTAATGCCCAGCGTAAGTAGGGCAAGTTCGTCTTGTTCCTTTTTTTGCGCGACTTTCTGGTCGTTCCAGTACAATTTTCTAACCTCGTTATACTTGTGGTCTATACGAGTTAACTATGCAAATGGCTATGCAAACAACTATGCAAACAACTATGCAAACAACTATGCGAATGAACCATGCGAATTAAAAAAG
>QXZU01000109.1 GCA_009886205.1 K189A clade bacterium
CAAAAGTTAGACCGACTGTTTGCTGAGCAGGCCTAATTACCAACAAAGGTTGTAATAGAGGTTCTAACAGAGGCTTTAACGCAGCCCTAAATAGAGGCCTAAATAGAGGCCTAAATATTATAGATTAATAGAGAGTCCGGCTCTGCTCGGGCTCGCACAATTTGATTGTTGAGGAGAGTAAAATGGTAGAGAAAGTACTAGGTGGCGCGGGTTTGCGCGGTCAGAGCGCAGGTACCACAGAGCTATGCACCGTTGGGCTAAGTGGCACGGGGCTTACTTATCGCGGCTATGATATTTCTGATCTTGCTGACAATGCGACTTTTGAAGAGGTCGCCTACCTCATGTTTCATGGCGAATTGCCTAACCAAGCGCAGTTAGACAGCTACCGCGCTGTGCTCAAGGGCAACAGAGTATTGCCGCAGGCATTACTAGAGGTTTTGGAACGTATTCCAGCCTCCGCGCATCCAATGGACGTGCTGCGCACCGGTTGTTCAATGCTGGGCAACTTAGAGCCAGAAGACGGTTTTGAAAACCAACAAAGAGCGGCGGATCGTTTGTTAGGCGCTTTGCCAGGCATCATTAACTATTGGTATCGCTTCAGTCATGAAGGTGTGCGTATTGAGACTGATACTGATGCAGAATCTCTAGCCGGGCATTTCTTGCAGACCCTTACAGGTGAGAAGCCCAGTGAATTGCACGAACGGATAATGGACATTTCCTTAATCCTTTATGCAGAGCATGAGTTCAATGCGTCTACGTTTACCGCCCGAGTTTGTGCCTCTACATTGTCCGATATGCATTCTTGTGTCACAGGTGCCATAGGCTCCCTGCGTGGACCACTGCATGGCGGCGCTAATGAAGCGGCTATGGAATTGATTGAAAAGTTTTCTACTGCTGAAGAAGCCACCGCTGGTATTTTGGGCATGTTGGAACGCAAAGATAAGATCATGGGCTTTGGCCATGCGATCTATCGCACCTCGGATCCGCGTAATGTCATTATCAAGAAGTGGGCTGAAAAACTCGCAGCCGAAGTAGGGGACACGGTTCTATATCCAGTTTCCTGTGCAGTTGAAAAGGTTATGTGGGACGAGAAAGAATTGTTTGCTAACGCAGACTTCTTCCACGCCTCTACCTACAACTTTATGGGTATTCCTACAAAGTTGTTCACGCCAATTTTTGTTTGCTCTAGAGTATCGGGTTGGGCCGCGCACGTTATGGAGCAGCGCGAGAATAATCGTATTATTCGTCCTAGCGCCGACTATATCGGACCAGAACCAAGAGTTTTGACGCCAATCGCACAGCGCTAAGTGAGTGAGGCGAACTTTGTTAGGCGCACGTTTGGTACGTCTGATGGAGGGGCCAAGTTGAGTTGCGCAGCTGGGTTGTGCAGTTGGGTTGTGCAAGAGGGGCTATAGTATTTCTATAGCCCTTTTTTGCTTTCTGGTTTTTGTTTTCTGTTTTTGTTTTCTGTTTTTGGTTTGGGTCTTTTTGATTGGCCAAAGGGAAAGTTAGAAAGTTAGAAAGAATCTCCGGGAATTTTCACCCATCCTTCCATCAGCACTCGAGCACTTCGGCTCATGCTGGCTTTGCTCACAGTCCATTCTCGCTCCACCAACTGGGCCGCAGCACCCACCTTCAGCGTGCCTGATGGATGGCCAAATTTAACCGCCTCTAACTCGCCGCCGCCTGCTGCTAAGTTGACCAATGTGCCGGGTATTGCCGCTGCAGTACCAATGGCCACAGCAGCCGTACCCATCATGGCGTGATGTAGTTTGCCCATAGACAGAGCGCGCACCTGCAAATCTATATCCGCCGCCGTAATGTTCTTACCGCTGGACGAAGTATAAGCCGCGGGCTTGGCCACAAAGGCCACTTTGGGCGTATGTTGTCGACCTTGGGCTTCAGCTAAATCACTGATCAATCCCATACGTAACGCACCGTGAGCGCGAATGTTTTCAAACCGCGCTAAGGCTTTTTCATCGTTATTGATGTCGTCTTGTAGCTCGCAGCCGGTATAACCAATTTCTTCAGCGTTTAAAAAGATAGTGGGTATGCCCGCGTTAATCATAGTGGCTTTGAGTGTGCCTACACCCGGAACCTCTAGGTCGTCTACCAAGTTGCCGGTAGGGAACATAGAGCCGCCGTCATCATCTGCTGGCTCGAGAAAATCTAATTGCACCTCAGCGGCAGGAAAGGTTACGCCGTCCAACTCAAAGTCGCCGGTTTCACATACTTCGCCATTGAGCATGGGGACGTGGGCAATAATGGTTTTGCTGATGTTAGCTTGCCAAATCCGGACTACGGCGATGCCGTTATCTGGCACTCTAGAGGCCTCTACCAAGTTATTGGCAATGGCAAATGCACCTACAGCTGCAGACAAATTGCCGCAGTTACCACTCCAGTCGACAAACGCTTTGTCTATGGCAACTTGGCCGAAGAGGTAATCTACATCGTGATCAGCAACACTGCTCTTTGCCAGTATCACAGACTTGCTCGTGCTCGAAGTAGCGCCGCCCATACCATCTGTTTGCTTGCCGTAAGGGTCTGGACTGCCAACGACGCGCAGAATCATGTTGTCGCGTGCAGGGCCTGCAACTTGGGCAGATTCTGGCAGTTCTGCCAGGTTAAAGAAGACGCCTTTACTAGTGCCCCCGCGCATATAAGTAGCGGGGATCTTTATTTGCGGTGCATGTGACATTTAACTCAATCCTAAAAAGCGCTTTTTGCGATGCGCTGTGAAAAGTGCGCGATTAATGAGCCGCAGTACTGCTCGACTCTAAGAAGTCTTGAGCAAAGCGCTGTAATACGCCGCCAGCCTCATAAATAGAAACCTCTTCCGCAGTGTCTAGGCGACAAGTCGCCTCTACTTCTATGGACTCGCCTGAGGCGCGCGTAATAACAACTTTGAGTGTGGCTCTTGGCGTAGGTTCGCCAATAACGTCAAATGTTTCCGTGCCATCAATAGCAAAGGTTTTGCGGTTCTCGCCGTTCTTGAACTCCAGTGGTAACACGCCCATACCCACAAGGTTGGTGCGGTGAATACGCTCAAAGCCTTCGGCTAAAATGGCCTCAACGCCCGCCAAGCGAACGCCTTTAGCGGCCCAGTCTCTGGACGAGCCTTGGCCGTAGTCAGCGCCGGCAACAATAATAAGTGGCTGCTTTCTTTCCATATAGACTTCTATGGCCTCCCACATGCGGCTGACTTTGCCTTCTGGCTCTATCCGTGCGAGTGACCCTTGTTTGGCAGCGCCATCTTCTAAGACCATTTCGTTAACCAGTTTCGGGTTGGCGAATGTTGCTCGTTGGGCCGTAAGGTGGTCGCCGCGGTGGGTCGCGTAAGAATTAAAGTCTTCTTCAGGCAGCCCCATCTTGTCCAAATATTCGCCAGCTGCGCTGTCTAACATGATGGCGTTGGAGGGTGATAAATGGTCTGTGGTGATGTTGTCACCCAAAACTGCCAGTGGGCGCATACCTGAGAGCGAGCGCTCGCCGGCCAGCGCACCTTCCCAATAAGGTGGGCGTCTGATGTAGGTGCTCTCAGGCCGCCAGTCGTACAGCGGATCGGTGAGGCTGGTGACATCTTTGAGCGACACAAACATCGGGTCGTAAACCTTGCTGAACTGCTCAGGTTTTACGCTGGCTTTAACAATTTGATCAATCTCTTCGTCACTGGGCCAGATGTCTTTGAGCGTAATATCGCGGCCGTTTGCATCTGTGCCTAAAATATCTTTTTCAATGTCGAAACGAATGGTTCCCGCAATGGCGTACGCAACCACCAATGGCGGCGAGGCTAAAAATGCCTGTTTCGCGTGGGGGTGTATGCGTCCATCAAAGTTGCGGTTGCCAGACAGCACGGCGGTTGAATATAGATCGCGGTCGATGATTTCTTTTTGGATCACTGGGTCCAATGCGCCGCTCATGCCGTTGCAAGTGGTGCAGGCGAAGCCAACAATGCCAAAACCCAATGCTTCCAACTCTTTCAATAAGTCGGCATCTTCTAAGTAGAGTTGCACGGCTTTTGATCCCGGAGCTAAGGAACTTTTCACCCAAGGTTTTCTGGTCAAACCGAGTGCGTTGGCGTTGCGTGCCAGCAGGGCTGCTGCAATAACATTGCGTGGGTTGCTGGTGTTTGTACAACTGGTGATAGCAGCAATAATAACTGCGCCATCTGGCATTTCGCCCTCTACGTTTTCCACTACGCCTGAAATGCCCTGCGCGGCTAAATCAGAGGTGGCTACTCTTCTGTGTGGGTTAGATGGCCCTGCAATGTTGCGGCCGACACTGGACAGGTCAAAGCTCAGTGTGCGCTCATACTCTGCTGTAGTTAAGCTGTCAGCCCACAGACCTGTGGCTTTGGCATAATTCTCTACCAGTTTAACTTGCTCTGGATCACGGCCGGTTAACTGCAAATATTCGATGGTTTGCTTGTCGATATAAAACATTGCAGCAGTCGCGCCAAATTCTGGCGTCATATTTGAAATGGTTGCGCGGTCGCCTAAGGTTAATTCGTTAGCACCTTCGCCAAAAAATTCTAGGTAGGACGAAACCACTTTCTGCTCGCGCAAAAATTCTGTTATCGCTAGGACAATATCGGTTGCGGTAATGCCTGGCTGCCTTTTGCCAGTGAGTTCTACACCAATGATATCTGGTAGGCGCATGTATGAGGCGCGGCCTAGCATAACGCTTTCAGCTTCAAGGCCACCAACACCAATAGCGATAACACCAAGGGCATCCACGTGAGGTGTATGACTGTCAGTGCCGACCAACGTGTCAGGAAAGGCGACGCCGTCTTTGGCGTGAACTACCGGAGACATTCGCTCTAGGTTGATCTGGTGCATGATGCCGTTGCCCGGTGGAATAACATCTACGTTCTCAAAGGCGGTAGCTGTCCAATTGATGAAGTGGAAACGGTCATCGTTGCGGCGATCTTCAATAGATCTGTTCTTGTCAAAAGCGTCGCTTTCAAAGCCGGCATGTTCAACGGCCAAGGAGTGATCGACAATCAATTGTGTAGGCACTACCGGGTTCACTTTAGACGGATCACCACCTTTGGCCGCGATGGCATCTCTTAAGCCCGCCAAGTCGACTAAGGCTGTTTGACCGAGAATGTCATGACAAACCACCCGGGCTGGAAACCAAGGAAAATCTAAATCCTGCTTACGAAAAACAATTTGCTCTAGTGAGGCGGTGAGCAGTTCCGGGTCGCATCGGCGCACCAAGTTTTCTGCCAGTACGCGAGAGGTGTAGGGCAGGGTTGCATAAGCACCTGGCTTAATTGCATTCACGGCAGCTTCAGTATCAAAGTAGTCTAGTTGGGTGCCGGGTAGTGGTTTACGGTGTAAATGATTCATTTATTGGTCCATCAGTATTAATTACTACAGCGCAGTTGACTGTGCTTGCGCTACAAAAAAGTTGGCTGCTTCGCCCTTGGCTGTTTCGCCATCTGTTATTTAACAAGTATCCAAAAATTTTATTCCAGCCTCTATTGGGCCAATTCTGGGCTAACTCTCATTGTTTGCCCAGAACTCCTTTTTGCACGGCTTATTCAAAGTCGCGTTTTGCTAACT
>QXZU01000011.1:0-1959 GCA_009886205.1 K189A clade bacterium
CTTACATCCCCTTACATCCCCTTACAGGTACCTCGTCGCCATCACGCTCTGCTTTCGTACGCAATGCCGCAAGGTCAGATCCGCCCGCAGGCTCAGAAAACAACTGACACCAAATTTCTTCACCACTGGCTAGCTTTGGCAAGTAACGCTTGTGGTGCTCTTCAGCAGCCCAAGTCATCATGGTCGGTGCAGCCATGCCTTGGCCAATGCTGAACACGCCGCCGGGCAGGTCGTATTTAGCTTCCTCTTGGTTCCAAATCACTTGCTCAATGGCTGTAGCGCCACGGCCACCAAATTCTTTGTCCCAACGAATGCACGCCCAGCCCGCATCGTACTTACGCTTCTGCCATAATTTAGCGGCTGCAATTTCATCTAAACCACTCAGCTCATCTGCACTGGGCACATTCGCTTTCAACCATGCTGCCGCTTCGGTGCGGAATGCCGCTTCTTCTTGATTATCGTTAAAATCCATATCTTTCTTCCTAAACTTAAATTCTTGTAAAACCGGTACTTAAGCCGCGTTATTTTGTTCCATTGCAGTAATCAGACGATCCTGCCAATAGCCTTCGCTGCCAATATTGACGCTCAATAACTTGGCGCGACGATAATAAAACTGGCAATCAAATTCCCAGGTAAAGCCCATGCCACCGTGGGTTTGCACATTCTCTTCAGCGGCGTGAACCGACGCTTGAATAGCGCCTACACGAGCGGTCGCTGCGGCCAAGGCCAGCTCAGAGCTGTCAGAGTCCAATGCCCACGCGCCGTAGTAACCATTACTGCGGGCCAAGGTGTTCTTCACGTACATGCCGGCCAGCTTATGCTTTATGGCCTGGTAGGATGCAATGGCGCGACCAAAGGCATAACGGCCCATGGCGTAATCTCTCGCCTGCTCAAGGGCAGCATCGGCCAAGCCCACTTGCTCCCAAGCAAATAAAACCGCAGCACGGTCCATCAATTTATCCAGTGCAGACCAACCCACACCCTCTCCGCCAAGCAACTCAGCCTGCGCGTCTTTCATGTCCAAAACCGCATGGCCACGAGAAAAATCTAACGTGCGTACCGCTTCACGGCTAACACCGGCTTGGTCTAGCTCAACCAAATACATGCTCGCGCCATCGCCTGAATCGCTGGCGCCGACAATAATTGCGAAATCCGCAGCGCGACCATCAGGTACCGGTAACTTACGACCATTTAAACCCGCACCAGACATCTTAGTTTTTAAGCTCTTGGCGCTAGGACGGCCATTGCCTTCAGCCAGTGCGAAAGTACCAATGGCTTCGCCAGTGGCCAGTAATGGCAGCCACTTTTCTTTCTGCTGAGTAGAACCCAAAGCCAAAATAGCTTCCGTCGCCAGATAAACAGAAGAGCTAAAAGGAATCGGCGCGGCAGCGCGGCCAAGCTCTTCAGCAATCACCACCAGTTCTAAGTAAGAAAGACCCAAACCACCAAACTCTTCAGGGATCACCGTAGCGGTCCAACCCATTTCAGCCACTTTGCGCCAAAGCTCTGCATCGTGATCGGCGTCGCCGTCCAATACAGCGCGCACTGCAGCAGGCGGGCAGTTGTCTGCTAGAAAGCCTCTGGCTTGCTCGCGTAGTAATTCTTGTTCGTCTGAAAATTCAAAATTCATAAACTCAATCCCCTCTTATCATTCAAACCGCTCTAAAACTGGCAACGTGCCAAACGCGGTGGACTTACAAATATAGCAGACCCAAAATGAAATTAACCACTTGACTGAAACAGCATATATCAGGCTCTGAGCGAACAACCATCAACCCGGCCATGTGTCCAAACAATGTTCAAATGAAACCACGCTGGCTGTAGCAATATTTTCACTGCATCCTTAGCCTGATAAAGGGCTAGAATTACGCCATGAAATCGCCTAATTTTTCTCAACTTCAATATTTACGTGTGGCTACCGCATCGCCCGTCATCGCCATTGGTGACCCAATGGCCAAT
>QXZU01000011.1:1969-6445 GCA_009886205.1 K189A clade bacterium
GTCCACGTTGCCGTTGATCGCAGTGGGCGCGCCATGGCGTCTGCGGGACGGGCGTTTAATTAACTGCGCCGTGCTCATTGGCCAAGGCCGCATACTCGGCATGGTGCCAAAATCCGTGCAGCCAAATTACGGCGAATTTTATGATTTGCGCTGGTTTGCACCCGGCGGGCAAGTGAATGAAACCGAAGTCACCCAAGACCTAGGCAGCTTCCAAATTAGGGTAGATCAGCTGTTTGAATTCGATGAACACTTAATTGGCGTAGAGATTTGCGAAGACCTTTGGGCGCCGCTAACACCCGGCACTAACGCAGCGTTAGCCGGCGCGCACATACTGCTCAACTTGTCTGCCAGCAATGAACTCATCAGCAAAGCCGACTATCGCCGAGACCTAGTGCGCATGACCAGTGCAAAAAACCTCTGCGCCTATATCTACGCAGCAGCCGGAGCCACGGAATCAACCAAAGACGTGGTGTTTGGTGGACATTGCATGGTGGCGGAAGCGGGTCAAATTATTGCCGAGGGAGAGCGTTTTAGTCTTGAAGGGCAAACCCTAGTCACCGAAATAGACTGCCAAAAACTCATGCACGACCGTGCGCAAAACACCACGTTTAGCCAAGCTGCACGCCCAAGGGCTTACCGCATTGTATCTGCTGGCGGTGTCAGCGAACCGTTAACCCGTTTAACCCGCCAGTACCCTGCCTATCCGTTTGTACCATTAGATGAAGGTGAGTTCGATGCCCGGGCACAAGAGATCTTAAGCATTCAATCTACCGGCCTCGCCCGGCGCATGCTTGCAGCCCACACGCAAAAGTTGGTCATTGGCTTATCCGGTGGATTAGATTCCACCTTGGCGTTCTTAGTGGCTAAAGATGCCTTGGCCAAATTAAATTTACCCCCAGCCAACCTTTACGCCCTGACCTTACCCGGACCCGGCACGACGGCTGGCACATTAGACAATGCCCATGGGTTAGCAAAAGCCGTTAACGTATCGTTAGAAGAAATTTCCATTGCGCCTGCGGTTGAGCAGCATCTAAAAGACCTCAACCACCAAGGCGATCATGATGTGGTGTTTGAAAACGCCCAGGCCCGTGAGCGCACGCAAATACTTTTTAACATGGCGAACAAAGTTGGCGGCATTGTTGTGGGCACTGGCGATCTCAGCGAACTGGCCCTTGGCTGGTGCACGTTTAATGCAGACCACATGGCCAACTACAATGTGAACGCAAGTGTGCCAAAAACCATGATGGCCTATCTAGTGCGCTGGTACGCCAAACACAGATCTCAGCCTGACCTCGCACAAGTATTGGAAAATGTTTTGGCCACGCCAATTAGCCCAGAACTGATTCCGCCCAAAGACGGTGAGATCAGCCAGCATACTGAGGCATTAGTAGGGCCTTACGAGCTACATGACTTTTTCCTCTATCACTTTTTGCGCACCGGGGCTGACGCCACCAAGATCTTTTATTTAGCAGTGAATAGCTTTGCGGGAAAATACGATGCGCAAACTATTCAAAAGTGGTTGGGACAATTCTTCAAGCGTTTTATGACCCAACAGTTTAAGCGCACTACGCTGCCTCCGGGACCAAAAGTAGGCAGTGTCAGCTTGTCGCCACGGGGCGACTGGCGCATGCCAGACGAAGCGGCGGTAGAACATATTTTGCAAGAAGTAGAGGCCCTCTTATCAACATAGTTATCAATGCAGATATCAATGTAGATATCAATGCAGATATCAATAGCGTTATAAAAAAGTGATCAACACACTCATAGCACTCCAAGCTGGACTAAAAATATGAACAAATTTTTATTAGTAACTCTTTCTGTACTGCTCAGCCTTAGCGCTTTAAGCGCCAGAGCGGGCAGCGACTTTTGCGGCGAAAAAGGTGTATGGATAGAAATACTCGGCGCGGGCAGCGGCGAGATCACCGACGGCCAAGGTTCTAGCAGCTATCTAGTGTGGCAAGACGATGTGGCGCGGCTATTAGTAGACGTCGGCTCCGGCTCAAAGAGCGCCTTTGAAAGATCTGGCGCAGACTTCACCGAAGTAGAGGTGATTGCACTGAGCCACCTGCACGCCGACCACAGCGCAGACCTTGCAGAATATATCAGCGGCTCGGAAGACGAAGATCGAGAGTTGCCCTTATTGATTCTCGGACCTGACAGTAACAATCCACTTTACCCAACTACAACAGAATTTGTTGACCGCCTTATAGGTCCCAATGGTGCCTACAGCTACTTGGCCCATACCCTCACCAGCGCCTCAAAGTTTGGTTATAAAGTGCGCGCCACCAATGTGCCCGCAACTGGCACCCGACGTTGGTCACGTTACAAAAGCGACATCATGAGCCTAGCTGCCATACCGGTAAATCATGGCGACGTACCCACCCTTGCCTGGCGAGTAGAAATTGGCGGCAAAACCATTGTCTTCGCCGGTGATTTTAACAACGACAAAAACCGCGTAGCCACTTTTGCCAAAGACGTGGACGCATTAGTTGCCAGCCACGCCATTCCTGAAATATCTCGAGGTGAGCTGAGAGAAGAATTTGCCCTGCCCTCAGAGCTAGGCAAAGTGGCCGCTCAAGCCAATGCGCGCATGTTGATACTGGGCCACCGCAATACGCGCACCCGTGGCCGCGAGAGCATCAGCAGAGAGGCAATGGAAGCCAGTTACGATGGACCCATATTGTTTGCCAATGACAACGAGTGTTGGGGGCTTTAATCCAACACTGACTGCAAACTTCTGGCAAAAAAAGACCCAGAGGCATAACTACAAAATAGTTAAGCGGCTGGGTTTTTAGTTTTACAAGAAAGCGCGCCTGCTGCGACTCGCACTTTTCTTTCTTCTTTTCTTTCTTGTTTTCTCTCTTGGTTTCTCTCTTGTTTTCTCTCGTCTTTTATTTTTTCCTTTCTTTCTTCTTTTTTCGTTTATCTCGCCTTTATTCGCGGCGTTGCGCTTGCTGCTACGCGTGTCTCTACTTTGTTGATTCTACATTTATGACTTTACTTTGTTACCTCTCGGCGTTAGTCGCTGGCTACCTGATTGGCTTGCAGGTAATCCAACGTCAATTGCGTCATAGCACTGACCCCCGGCTTGAGCGCACCTTCATCCACATAAAAGTAAGGCGAGTGGTTAGGAATTGCCTTCTCAGGCGGCACACTTAAAGGACGCGCGCCAATAAAAAAGAAGAACCCCGGCACCTGTTCTTGGAAGAATGAAAAGTCCTCAGCACCGGTGACCAACGGTGGTTCGTATACATTGGTAGGGCCATAAACCTTATCTAACGTCGGTCCCAGCAGCGCGGTCAATTCAGCGTCGTTGTAAGTCACTGGCACACCGGGATCAATATCAACGGTGGCTTCAGCGCCCTGAGACTCGGCGATGTTAGAAACAATGCGTCTAATCTTTTCATGTACCGCTAAACGAATGTTCGGATCGAAGGTACGGATGGTGCCGCTCATAGAAGCCGTCTCAGGCACAATATTATTACGCACCCCAGCTTGGAAGTTACCCACCGTCACCACAACAGGGTGCTGGGTGATATCAATCTGACGACTGACAATAGTTTGTAAGGCATTCACAATTTGCGCGCCCACCACAATAGGATCTACCCCTGCCCAAGGGCGAGCGCCATGAGTCTGCGAACCCTTAATCTCAATATCAAAACGCTGGGCGCTGGCCATAAAGCCCTTGCTGCGATACGTAGCCGTGCCCACCGCACTGCCCTGAGAAATGTGCAAACCAATCACTGCGTCCACATCAGGGTTCTTCAACGCCCCTTCAGCAATCATCATCTTCGCGCCGCCATCTTCACCTCTAGGCGGACCTTCCTCAGCAGGTTGAAAAATAAACTTAACGGTGCCCGGCAAATCTTCACGCACAGCAGCCAACGCCTGAGCCGCGCCCATTAAAATGGCCACATGATTGTCGTGACCACAGGCGTGCATAACCCCAACTTCACGACCCTCGTATTCGCCCAATTGCTTAGACGCATAGGCAAGGCCGGTTTTTTCAACCACAGGCAAACCATCCATATCCGCACGAAGCGCCAACACAGGACCCGGCTTACCGCCACGCAAAATACCAACCACACCGGTATGGGCAACACCAGTTTGCACCTCCATACCCAGAGACTTCAGATGATCCGCCACCAACTTACTGGTACGAAATTCTCTATTAGACAGCTCAGGATGCTCGTGAATATCACGACGCCAACTGATCACATCAGCAGCAACCGCGTTCACTTCCTCAGCCAGTTGAGAGCGCAACTGCGGATCAGATTCCGCCCAAGCAGCAGAACTCATGGCACTTAAACCTATAGATAAACCTAAAGACAACACAGCAATAAAACGCATAACACCCCTCCGACAAAAAATGCAGTTTAGCCCATAAGCCGCGCACAAGGAAAACACATACAAAGGCAAAGGCAAACCACTGGTCAAGAAAACAACACCAATAAGGGCAATAGATTGGGAGAGAAG
>QXZU01000110.1 GCA_009886205.1 K189A clade bacterium
TTCACCGACCAAGATTGGACAGACTTGTCGCGCACTGACTTGTCCCCCTACGTTAAGAGTAAAACCGTAGCTGAAAAAGCCGCCTGGGAATATGCCAAAGAGAACGAATTAGAGTTGGTTGCCATAAACCCAGCGCTCGTACTAGGCCCAGCGCTTGAGGCAGACTATGGCAGTTCGTTAGAAGCACTTTATCTGCTTATGACGGGCGCCTATCCAATCTTGCCGAAGCTTGGCTTTGAAATTGTTGACGTGCGCGACGTGGCCGTACTCCATAGGCTAGCGTTGGAAACGCCAGAAGCTGCCGGCAACCGCTATATGTGTGCCAATGGCTTCCGTTGGTTTGTGGATATTGCCAAGACCGTGAAGGCTGAACATCCAAGCTTAAAAATTCCAACCGCAGAAATGCCTAACTTAGTGGCAAAAATCGCTGGGGTCTTTCTAAAGGAAATTAAACAATTTTTACCTGATCTGGGACGTGTGAAGGCGATTGATAATTCACCTGCACTGGCCATTGGTTGGCAACCACGGGACGCTGACACCGCCATCCGGGATGGTGCCCAGAGCCTAGTTGACCTGAAAATAGTCTGAGATCGTCAAGTGCGTGTGGCTATAACGTATCTGCTCGCAAGGCTTGTCTCGCCGCCTGGTCAACAAGGCTAAAGTGTTGGGCTATGAGATCGCGGTTGCCAGAAGGCTGATGGCCTAGCACTTTTACCAGCTTGAAATGCAGGTGGTCCATTAGACTATAGAACACTTTGTACAGCTGATGATGCTTCAGTTGTTTTTTGTTGCGAGAGAAATAGTCATCACGCTCAAGGCGTGCTCGTCTCCCCGGCAGGTTAATAATATTTTGCGAGTCGGTGTACACGGTGATTTCAATAGTTTGCTTGTTGGCTGACGCTAAGTGTTCGTGCAACGACCATATTAACGTTTCCAATTCCAGCTTAGTTGAACTGGTGGCTTCGAAGCGTTTGACCGTAACGGTGTGCTTGAGCAGATCAGTTGGCGCCGTAAACTCCTGTAGCCACAGACATGCCCCATAACCCACTTTCGTCTGAGTGTTAACACTGCCATCAGTGAGCAGGTGCCAGTGAGTATCCATTTAGTTTCCTCTTATTCTTTTGGCCGACATAACGGATTTAGCGGGTTTTGTCTATTCGCCTGTTGCCAGCGTGGGGCGTACTTTAGTGAGTACATCAGTGAGTACTTCAGTGGATACTCTAAACCATATTGAGACGAGGGAATGGTTATGTGCAAAGACTGCATATGATTTTATAAAGCCGTAGGTCAACTAACGCCCGCTAAATCTCTGTAATATCTATTAGTGAGGGAGTAATCGAGCGACTGGATATGCGCCCGGTGGTTTGCTAAAAAAGTGAACGCGTAACTAGGCAGTCTTTTAAATTTTAGAATCTCGCGGAATTCTCAAGTTATGCTAAAGGAAAAGGCGCTTTTAGTTGAAGAACTGATTTAAAATGTCGTTGATTCGCCTCACTAACAAACACGATATAGGGCATTCTTCAGAGAGCAACATATGACCCAAAACACTAAAACATCACTTTCTCAATGGCGAGAAGCCGCAGTGATCAACGCTGGTGCATTACGCAGTGGTGGAGAGGCTGGAGATCTTGAGTTGTCGCGGCTGCGGCGGGCCGTAGCAACTTGGGGTTTTTTTGAGCTTCAAGGGCATGGTGTCGACCAACATCGTCTGCAAGCTCTGTTTGCAGCCCAGCGCGCTTTCTTCGCTTTGCCAGACGCTCAAAAACTCAGCCTGAGTCGCACCGCGACCAACGCTCGAGGCTACAATCCCGGAGAGCTGACAAAAAACGCAGTAGACGCCAAGGAAATTCTAGACTTCGGTCACAAGCCCGATCCAACGGCAGACGATAATGCGCCGGTTAATGTGGTGGCAGACGGCTGGAACCAGATGCCTGAGGATGCCGCCATCCGTGAACCGCTATGGTATTGGTTTTGTTTGTGCGAGCCCTTGGCCATCGAGGTGTACGGTTGGTTGTTGCAAGCACTGGGTGCTCGCGCAGATGCCGCTTCTTTGGCAGAGGGCCACTCCAGTTTTTTGCGTCTTAATGCTTATGCAAATGCGCATCGTCCGACTCAGCCCCAGACCGCGGACACGGGTTCAGATGCGCCACTAGGCATTCACCCGCATACCGATTCGGGGCTACTGACTTTATTGGTTCAGAATGGCCACCATGCACTCCAAGTTTTACATGAGGGGCAGTGGTGTTTGATAGAACCTCAGCCGAACGCTTTTATAGTGAATACCGGCGATATGCTGCAGGTAATGTCTAACGATTATTTCGTCGCGCCTGAACACCGAGTACTGGGTTCTGTCGGTGATCAATATCGACTCAGTGCCGCGTACTTTTTTAATCCACCCTACGAGCAAGTGATTACAGCACTAACGCCAGAGGGCGGTTACAAGAACAACGATGGACCTCGGTATAAAGGTTTCACTTGGGAAGAGTTTCGTAGTCGCCGCGGCGCAGGAGATTATGAGGATTTAGGCGAGGAGGTGCAGATCAGTCAATTTCGTGTTTAGGCGGGTGTTTAGGCGGTGTTGAGTAGCGGGAACTAAATAGTGACGCCTATTTTCATTGCTACACTGCAAATACTGCTTCATTGGTAGTGGATGGCGAGTGGCACTTAATCGACATTGACTTTGAAAACGGCAGAATTTAGAGCGACGAGCAAGCGAGCTGACACCTTGCGGTCTTAAAGCGCCTGTTCGCGCCAAGTGCTAATGTATTCTTAAGAAATGCATCACAGATTTCCTCTAGTTAAGCTTTGCTGTACCTATCTGGGTGTAGGCAGATATAGTGAAGCGGAAACAGATTTAGAGAAATCTGACCTCAATTTTTGAAATAGGAGAAACCCATGTCTATCCAAGTAATTGTTCCTGAGTCTGCACGCCGGACTTACGATAATTGGCATTTTGCGCCGGCTGTCCAACACGACGATCTAATTTTCTTTTCAGGTGTTGTGGGCAGCGGAGATTCAGCCGAAGAAGAGTTTAGAAACGCATGGGCATCGCTAGGTGCAACACTAGACGCGGCGGGTGTTGGCTACGAAGACATAATAGACACTACGATCTACATGGTAGAGCTGCAAAAAAATACTGCCGCTATGGCTAAGGTAAAAGATGAATTCATCAAAGCGCCTTATCCGGCATCCACTTGGATAGGCATCACAGAGCTGGTTATTCCTGGTGCGCGTGCAGAGATTAAGGTGATAGCGCGCAAACCCAAATAGTTTGCGACGACAGGTTTTTGCCAACGCGTTTCTTGAGGCGCCATCAGCTGTTATAAATTCGCTGCATAAACGCTACGCTCAAAGCCAGTAGAGCTGATGGGCGTATTTGGCCGCCTACCTCGATTAGGCTGAGGGAGGCATTGCTCGTAATGGGCGGGCGAAGTAAAAATTTTATTCGATACGCTCTTAAGCGTTGCCCGCATCAGCCAGTGCCGGAGCCAGAGTTGAAAGTAGAAAAAAGCAGGTTTCCGGCGCTTAGTGCAGTTGGATTAGGTGTCCAGTAACCCTTTGCTGCCTCCCAGGCCGTGCGATACAGACTAACAATTTTACGGGCTTAACCGATATCAATGTCGGTTGATTCAGCGGAGCGGCCCAATATTTTCTCAGGCGGTAAAATATCTCGTCCTTCGGTCCTGCCGAAGGGGTCGCTGTAATAACCCAAGGCGTACTCTCCCTGAGTGTAGCCTAACAAATCCTGTAGAACTGGATCGAAATCCTTCGCTATGCTCGGCGGGCAAGAGAGGTATTGATTCTCCTCTTGGCGTAACCAGCCCAGGCAATAGGTCAAATTCAAACCCATGCGCATCTTTTCGGAAGTATTTGCACCGCCGCTATGTAGCACGCTCCCGGTATAGAAAAATACGGAACCCTGCGTCATCTCCGCATGACAAATTTCTTCTGGCTTTGGTTGTCGCTCCCACGACCATTTATGACTGCCAGGTACACATTGAGTGGCGCCATTTCCGACGTTAAAATCTGTCAGCGCCCATATAGTATTCAGTTGGGGCTCAATTTCTTTCGGCAGATATTTGCCCCATGCCTGGCGGTCACGATGAATGGCTTGCGCCGCACCTCCAGGATTAATTTGTATAACTTGGGTGAGGTGCAAAATAATTTTACGGGTGTAGGGGTGCAAAAATTGCTTTGCAGCGGTCAGAGCTAGCTCGTTGAGAATCAATTCTCTGCAAGCAGCTGAACGAGCAGCTAGCGCGCCAGTACGTTTAGTCGTCTTGCCCGTAAAATCATCGCGCCCCATTGGCGTTCTATCTACAA
>QXZU01000111.1 GCA_009886205.1 K189A clade bacterium
TTTCCGATGACCCACACCCTTGAGTAAAACCGCTCTTGGTTTTACTCAAAGGACACATTGCACGCTCTTATTTTGCTAACGCCGAGAAAACTATTGGACCAAAATACAACCCCTGAGTCGCTGCCCACCATAGGCTGGCGAGAACGAGTCAGCCTACCCAATTTGGGCATTAAGCAGATCACCGCGAAAACTGATACCGGTGCCTATTCGTCCAGCATCCATGCTTTTGACATTACGGAGTTTGCAAAGGCTGGCGAACTCTGGATTAAGTTTTGCGTGCTGACTTCTCGACACTCAGCAGACAACACGCTTTGGTGTGAAGCCAAAGTCGTGGACCAGCGCAAGGTAAAGAACTCTGGCGGCAAATCTATTAGACGCTACTTCATAGCAACAACCATTTGCATTGGCGAAAAATGCTGGGAGATAGAATTGTCTTTAGCCGACAGAGAATCTATGGGCTATCGCATGCTGCTTGGCAGAACGGCCATAAGAGGCAACTTCTTGATCGACCCACGCAAATCCTACCTCACAGGTAAACCCGTACAAAAAATTCGCACCCCAATCAATGGTCTGGAGGCGTAGCTATGAAAATTGCAATTTTATCTCGCAGTAAATCCATCTACTCCACTAACCGTCTTGTGGAAGCTGCGCAGGCGCGCGGTCACGAAGTTCGGGTCATAGATCATGTGCGCTGCTTTATGGACATCACATCAGACCGACCGTCCATACACTATAAAGATGAAGAGTTTGGTCCAGAGCATTTCGATGCAGTCATTCCCAGAATTGGCGCTTCCGTGACCTTTTATGGCACTGCTGTGGTTCGTCAGTTTGAAATGATGGGCGTGTACAGCGTCAACGAATCTGTGGCCATTACTCGTTCCCGCGACAAGTTGCGCTCCCTGCAACTTTTATCCAGAAAGAAAATAGGCATTCCGGTTACCGCGTTTGCCAACTCTCCAGACGATGTGCCAGGCCTAATTCGCGAAGTAGGCGGTGCGCCATTGGTCATTAAGCTATTAGAGGGCACCCAAGGCATCGGTGTAGTTCTGGCTGAGACCAGAACGGCTGCCAAAAGCGTTATTCAGGGCTTTATGGGCTTGTCTGCAAACATCTTAGTGCAGGAATACATTAAGGAAGCGGGCGGTTCAGATTTGCGCTGTTTTGTTGTGGGCGGCAAAGTCATTGCGGCCATGCAGCGTACCGCACCAGACGGCGACTTCAGGTCTAATTTGCACCGGGGTGGCACCGCAGAACTTGTAAAGTTAACAGCTCAAGAAAGGCGCACTGCTGTGAACGCTGCAAAGATTATGGGCCTCAATGTTTGTGGCGTTGACTTACTACGCTCCAATCGCGGCCCATTGGTTATGGAAGTGAACTCCTCACCGGGTTTGGGGGGCATTGAAGCGGCCACCAATAAAGATGTGGCTGACATCATTATTGAGTTCATTGAAAAAGAAGCGCGCCCCAAACGCACTCGCACTCGAGGCAAAGGCTAGTCCCTAGCCCTGCGCGCGACCTATTAAGACAACTTGTAATCCGACATATCGGGACTATGGGTCATGTGCCAGTAATCGACCAGACGCCAGGGTGAGTTAGAAACAACTCGGCCCTGGCTGTTTTTGTACCAGTTAGTCACACCGGTATGCGTCCACACCATGCGTTCATGCTCGTCATCTACACGCTGGTTGTAGGCTGTATTGATGTCAGGCTTCACTTCTATTTTGCGTTTACCGGCTTCTAACGTACGCATTAAACACTGGGCCAAGTACCGGGTCTGACACTCCACGTGAAAAATCAGGCTACCGCCATGACCTAACCCAGTGTTGGGACCATAGAGAAAAAACATATTTGGAAAATCTGGCGTGGTCATGCCCATGTAAGCCCTAGCATCATCGTTCCAGGTCTCTTCCAAGGTTGCGCCGCTGGCCCCAACTATTTCCATCGGCCACATAAATTTGTGCGCATGAAACCCTGTTGCATAAATAATGGCATCCACTGGGTACTCTTCACCTTGGTCGTCTACAACCCCGCCTTTCGTTATTTTACTTACGTCACTGGTTACTAAGTCCACGTGATCTTGCTGCAACATGTCGCACCAGTGGTTATCAATTAGCATGCGTTTAGCGAAGGGTGGGTAATCTGGCACGACCTTAGCGAGCAACTCCTCGTTACCGTTCAACGCATCGCTGAGGTTTTTAACATAGGCGTTACGGTGGCGTTCATTGTCTGCATTCAATGACCTGTCGGCATGAGGCCAACTTGGGTCTTTATGAATCGACTCCCAAATGCCATCGCCATAAGCCCAGAATAATTTGAACCGATACCAGTTTCTATAAAAAGGAATGTTCTCAAGCAGCCATTGTTTGCCGTCGCCCACCTTACGGTGATAGTCGGACAAAATTCGAATCCAGTGCGGAGAGCGTTGGAAAATTGTTAGCTGAGAAACGCTTTTTGCCAGCACCGGCGCCAACTGCATAGCAGACGCACCGGCGCCAATAACAGCCACCTTTTTATCAGTAAGGTCAACATCGTGACGCCACTGGGCTGAATGAAAGTTTGGTCCGGCAAAGTCCTCTTTACCGGGAAAGTCCGGCACTTTGGCCCTATTCAAATGCCCTACTGCCGTAAACACAAAAAGCACTTGTTGTTGACTTTCAACACCCTGCTTGTCTCGCACACAAATTTGCCAAGATTTACTTTCTTCCTGCCAAGTCATCTTGGTGACTTCAGTATTTAGCCGAGTTTTCGTATAGATATTGTACTCTTCAGCAAGGGTGCAGATGTAGGCATAAAGCTCATCGCGCTTAGAATAAAATGAAGTCCACTGATGGTTGGGCGCAAAGGAGAAAGAGTAGAAATGGTTAGGCGTATCTACACCGCAATCTGGATAGGTATTTTCGTACCATGTACCCGCTAATGAATCGTTCTTTTCAATTAGCTCAAAATCAATACCCAAACGCTGTAGCTGAATAGCCATGCACAGGCCAGACAGACCTCCACCGATAATAAGTACCTTAGAATCTTTCATGGCGGTGGCTGCGTTATCATCCGGCGCACTGTCTTCAGAAGACGAGGCATCCGCCCATTGCACACGACTAATAGCCGAGTCAGTGAACCCCATATCTTCTAGCATCATAGGTATGTATTCACTGGGAACAGGCTCTCCTACCAAGGTAGAGGCCATATGTTCTAGTACTGTCTCGTTGGGCATGACCAGTGGTGTTGGCACTGCGCCAGTCGCGTCAAGAAAGTCGCCAATAACAACAACCGCTGTCTCTATGATTTCCTGCTGACGGGCTTCTGACATTTTACGTATGCCGTCAATATCACCACGAGAGGGTCTTTGCGGGTTATCCAGCAACGACATGTCCCCAGTAATGTGAGCCATGGTCACCAATAAGGTGGGAATGTTGGCGCTGGCTAATTTCTCGCGCAGCTCATTTCTATTTATTTTCTCTAGCGACACAACTCAATCCTTAAACACTCAATTGCTAAAAAGGCCGCAAACCACTGTGCGACCAAAAAAGCGCCAGCTACTGTAAACCGTTAGAAATCTCAAAGGCCTGAGCCGTTTGTTTCTGCAAGCCTGGTGACAGCAAATATTCAGCAGCTGTCATGGCCATAGCCTTAGCACCGTCCAGTGCCGCTGCATCGCCTTTTTCCGAGCGCGCCCACTTGGCAAACTCAGGGTTGTGAATCACCACATTAGGCGGCGCAACAGCCAGCATAGGGTGAATAGACGGCAATCGATAACTGACATTACCCATGTCCGTACTGCCCGCGCCGAACTTACTGCCCTGATCCATAGGCAAAAATTCACGGCCTAAAGTCTCGGCGTGAAATTGAAATCTATCCGCCAGCGGCCAGTTTGTATTCAGGTCCAAATAATCCACATTGGCCCAATTCACTTCAACCGTGCAACCACTGCCAGTAGCACCGGCTTCAAAACAAGCTTGAACACGGGGCTTCAAACGCGCCAGTGCCTTCTCATCGGCGGCCCGAACATAAAACTGCCCCACTGTGCGATCTGGGACAATATTTGGTGCTTGGCCGCCTTCTTCAATAATGCCGTGAATGCGCTCAGTAGACTTAATGTGCTGACGCAAATTAGAAATAGCTTGGTAGGCCAGCAGCAGACCGTCCAAAGCGTTGACCCCTTTGTGCGGCATGGCAGACGCGTGAGACGCTTTACCGTGGTAGACCACCTCCACTTCAGCAATACATATACTCGGCATGGTGCCTAAGTTGACCCCGGCCGGGTGAATCATCATGGCCGCATCGACGCCTTCAAAGGCACCGGCACGAGCCATCAACTCTTTACCGCCACCCCGCTCTTCAGCCGGCGTACCAATCATGCGAATTCGTCCGGGCAACAGCGCAGACACAGCATTCAGAGCCATAGTCGCGCCGAGGGCGGCTGTGGCGATAAGGTTGTGCCCGCAGGCATGGCCGATACCCGGCAGTGCGTCATATTCTGCGAGAATAGCCACTGTGGGGCCAGCGCCAAGGCCATTGTCAAAAGACGCCTCAAACGCCGTATCAAGGGTGAATACCCCGGTTTCAGTCTTTAAACCAAAGTCATTCAACGACTGCGTCAGCGTTTGGCACGCAAAATGCTCTTTAAATGCTAACTCTGGTTTGCCGTGAATGGCGTGGGAAACATCTAACAGCTTAGCCGCATGTTCATCCACCGCCGCATTGATGGCTTGATATATTTTGTCCGACATAGTTTGCCTCGTTGTGTGCCTAGTTTACGCCGAGCGACGATCTAGTAGTCTATCGTTCATCTGTTTGCTACCCGTACTCTGCCTTTGTATTACCTAAAAACTGCAGAACGGAGCACCCAATACTACTGGCATAAGTCCACTCTTGCAG
>QXZU01000112.1 GCA_009886205.1 K189A clade bacterium
CATTTCATGAGCCGTATCGGCTGCCTGAGTTTTTTCATGGGGCCGGTCCCGAGGATCCTGTACAGCTAAACAAGAAACTATGATCAACATTTCATTGAGGCAAGACTGCTCTTTAGCCGCAATCAGCATTCTCGCCAAACGCGGATCTACCGGCAAACGCGCCATTAGGCGACCTGTATCAGTTAGACCACCGCCCTTCAAAGCACCAAGCTCGTCTAACAGACGCAGGGCATCACGGATGGCCCTGGGTTCCGGCGGATCAATAAATGGAAACTTACTGATCTCCCCTAACCCAAATGCTTCCATTTGTAGAACGACAGAGGCCAAATTGACCCGTCTTATTTCTGCATCCGTGTACTCCGGACGGCTGAAAAAATCATGTTCTTCGAAAAGTCGATAACAAATACCCGGTGCTACCCGACCACACCGGCCTTTGCGCTGGTTAGCACTGGCCTGACTGATGGGTTCAATGGGTAGTCGTTGCAACTTAGACCGATAGCTATATCTTGAAATACGCGCAAACCCCGGATCTATGACAAAGCCAATGTTGGGTACCGTTAGCGATGTTTCGGCAACGTTGGTGGCCAAAATGATGCGCCGCTTACCGCCGGAGGACGGGTTAAATACCCGGCGCTGGTCAGCCACAGACAGCCGCGCATAAAGCGGTAGAATCTCAAAGCGTTCTTGGAAAGCCATGCGCAGTCGCCGGGCGGCCTCAAAAATTTCGCGCTCGCCAGAAAAGAAAATCAGCACATCTCGAGCAGAGGTCATGGGTTTGCGATCAATCTCATGCAGCACGTCCAACATTGACCCGAACTCGCCGTCGTCCCCGCCGCGATACTGAACATCTACTGGGTAGGTTCGCCCACCCACCTTGACTACCGGTGCACCATTGAAAAACTCAGAAAACCTATCGACATCAATGGTAGCGCTGGTAACAATTATTTTTAGGTCTTTACGCTTTAAGGTTAGACGCTTTAAATAGCCTAGCAGGAAGTCAATATTCAGGCTGCGCTCATGAGCCTCGTCGACAATAATCGCATCATACTTGTCTAGAAAACGGTCGTGCCTAATCTCAGTAAGCAGCAAGCCATCTGTCATGACTTTCACCAATGTATTGTCATTGGTTTGATCTGAAAAGCGCACCGCGTAACCAACGTCTTGACCCAACTGCGCATCCATTTCCTGGGCAATTCGCTGCGCTACCGTGCGCGCGGCAATACGACGGGGCTGGGTATGACCGATAATACCGGTTAAACCTAGGCCGATCTTTAGGCAAAGCTTGGGTAACTGAGTGGTTTTACCTGAACCCGTTTCACCGGCAATGACCACAACTTGGTTGTCTTCCAACAACTTGCATATTTCGTCAGCAGCTTCACTGACAGGCAAGCCATCCATTGGCGTGAGGTTTAGCTTGGCAAGGTTGCTTCTGCGCTGTTCTAGCAGAGCATGAGAAGTGTCTTCAAGAGTTTGGCGCGGCGGACCTTTCAAGCGACGCAGCTTAAAAGCGTCTTTACGCATCACATCGGGATTATTTTGACCGTTCATTTCGACCCTTGGATCCCAGTCACACGCCCTGCGGCTTTGGTTAGTGCGGCTAAAAAATTGTTCTAGCGCTTTTCTTTAGCTTATTGATGACTCATGCCATCTCGATGTTGCCACGAACTTTCTAAAGGCTCGGCAGACCGAGCCCAATATCTAAATAGCTTAGATATTTTTTTGCAAAGAGGTTTTTAGCGCAAGAGGCCTACTTAGATAGATTTCCCATTCCCTCTTCAAGACCTTTGATGGTTAACGGAAACATATTTCCGCCAACCAACTCTTGAGTCATCATCACTGAAGATGAATATTCCCAAGTTTCTTGAGGGGTAGGATTAAGCCAAATGACCTTGTCATAAATGGTAGAAAACTTCTCCATCCACGCGGCACCCGGCTCTTCGTTCCAATGCTCTACACTGCCGCCTGCATGAGTAATTTCATAAGGGGCCATGGTTGCGTCACCCACAAACACTACTTTGTAGTCTTGAGAGAATTTATTCAGAACCTCTAGCGTTGGCATCCGTTCCGCCATACGACGTCGGTTGTCTTTCCACACAGATTCATAAATAAAGTTATGAAAGTAAAAACTCTCAATATGCTTGAACTCTGTTCTGGAGGCCGAGAACAATTCTTCGCAAATCTTTACGTGGGCATCCATAGAGCCGCCAATGTCCAAGAACAACAAAACCTTTACGGTGTTGCGTCGCTCTGGGCGCATCTTAATGTCTAACATGCCGCCGTTGTGGGCCGTGGACTTGATTGTGCCGGAGATATCCAGCTCATCTTCCGCACCGGTTCTGGCGAATTTACGCAAGCGACGCAGAGCCATCTTGATGTTGCGGGTACCGAGCTCTACTGAATCATCCAGATTTTTATACTGGCGCTCATCCCATACCTTTTTGGCTTTCTTCTTTTTGCCTTTGCCCAGCCCGCCGGGACCACTTTGGCCTTGTCTGTCTGCATTGCCCTCGTCGCCGTCTTTGCCCTCTTCGCCGGCTTTGGCTTCGGCCTCTTCCTTGGCTTTCTTAAACGCTTCGATCAGTTTCTCAAGACCACCCAAAGACTCAATTTCCTTGAGTTGTTCAGGTGACAATGATTTTTCGAATTCGTGTCTCAGCCATTCATCGGGAATCAGACTTTCAAGCAGACCATGCAAATCCTCTAAGCCTTTAAAATAGGCGCTAAAAGCTCGGTCAAATTTGTCGTAATTCTTTTCATCTTTTACCAATGCGGTTCGGCTCAAGAGATAAAAATCATCCAAATTTGCGTAAACCAGCTGATGCTGTAGGCCACTAATAAGATCCATAAGCTCCCGGATGGTTACCGGCAGCTTATACTTTCTAAGGGTCAGAAAAAAATTGATGAGCACAGTCTAGCCCCTACTATCTCGACGATTCATAAACGCTAAGCGTTCTAGTAAATGCACGTCCTGCTCGTTCTTAACCAGCGCACCGTACAGAGGAGGAATAGCCTTGCTGGCATCCCTGTTAGTCAAAATCTCATCAGGAATGTCGTCAGCCATTAGCAGCTTCAACCAATCAATCAGTTCAGAGGTAGATGGCTTCTTCTTCAGACCAGGCACTTTGCGCACGTCGAAGAAAATTTCCATAGCCTCTTTCACCATGTCCTGCTTCACGCCTGGGAAATGCACGTCAACGATTTGTTGCATGGTTTCGCGATCTGGGAAGTTAATGAAGTGGAAGAAGCAGCGACGCAAAAACGCATCTGGTAATTCTTTTTCATTGTTTGACGTAATGATAACGATAGGACGGTTTTTCGCTTTAATGGTTTTGCCTAGCTCGTAGACATAAAATTCCATGCGATCAATTTCTTGTAACAAGTCATTTGGAAACTCAATGTCTGCCTTATCGATCTCATCGATCAACAAAACCACACGCTCTTCAGCTTCAAAGGCTTCCCAAAGCTTACCTTTCTTGATGTAGTTGCTGATGTCGTTAACCCGCTCATCACCCAACTGAGAATCACGCAGGCGTGAAACCGCATCGTACTCATAAAGTCCATTAACTGCCTTTGTGGTGGACTTGATGTGCCATTCTAAAAGCGGCATCCCAAGAGATTTTGCCACTTCAATAGCAAGCATTGTTTTACCAGTGCCTGGCTCACCTTTAATTAGCAAAGGGCGCTCTAGCTTCGCGGCGGCATCTACTGCCATGCTCAGTTCGTCGGTGGCGATATACGAGTCGGTACTTTCAAAAATCATTCAAAACTCTCTTTTTGTCTGTCTAGTTGTCTGTCTAGTTAGCTATTTGTTAGATGGCTATCACATTATCGATTCAGTCATCTAAATTAGATGAATAAATCTGTCTAAATTCTTAACGCAGGTTAATCGCTATGGCTATTAGTCACTTAATCTACCGATAGTCTACGAATCTGTCCCCAACTTGTGAGCCGCTGCATTGTCTCCCCGCCCAACCCTCGCGCTCCATAACGAACTTAACCTTGTGACCAGTTCTGATAGAAGGCCTTGAGCGAACAGCAATCTACTTTAATGGAGCTTAGGCAACCCATGCAACCATGCTGTTACCGAAGATTTCTCAACCCCTCTAAAAATCAAGCCTAAAATCGGCTCAAGAGTAGATAAATACCCCATGGGCGCTAGGCGTTATTTGCCGCTATTTTAAGCTGGGTCAGTGTTCGTCTTGCGCTCGGTTTCTGATGGCGCTGCGCTTTGGGTATTTTTGGACCTAAACACCACCGACGCCAGCAAACCAATAATACTGACAACCCCAAGCCCTAACACCAGAATGCCCTGGCTTTCATTAGGCTGACCGCTGGATTGAAACAAGGATTCAAAAATAAACACGACAAAAGCCGGTGCATAAACGCCCGGATAATTGGGTACGGGGGCTGGCAGAAGGAAAAATACGAATACCAGCGTTACAAAAATATACCTAAGCTTTCGGGGCCAGCGCGCACGTGCCGGTCGTGATCCTCGCAACAACAAATTCAGGCAATAGGCTCCGATGACAGCCAAAACAGCAATGACAATCCATGCGTTGGAATAAGGCATTCTAATTTTCCCGACCTATCCTTAAAAACTATGATTCAGGTTGATGTGACATTTCAACCCAATGAATGATCATGTCCTGCTGATCGTCCTCGTGAACCTGCGATTCTGCGATTACTTTGCCACGCACAGAAATCTCAGCCTCGTGAACCGTATCAGGGCTACCACTCACCAACGGATGCCACCATTGCAAATCTCGCCCCTCAGCTAAGGTGCGATAAGCGCAGGTGGTTGGCAACCAGCCAAACTCTGTGACTCTCTCTGGCGACAACTGCACGCAATTTTCCACCAGCGCATGCCGCTCTGGGTACCGTGTACATTGGCAAACATTCTGATCGAGCAAGTCGCAAACGATAGAGGTATAAAAAACCTCTTCAGTTTCATCGTCCTGTAATTTGATCATGCAGCACCTGGCGCAACCGTCGCAGAGGCTTTCCCACTCGTCCTGATCCATTTCTGCAAAGGTCTTTTGCTGCCAAAACGGTTTCATTCCAACAACTCTTCGGGCAGCACGGGGGACAAATTCGGCGGCGGAAACTGCAAAAAGAAACCGTCTTTCGCTATGCCCTGCATAACCGTTGCCGCATCAAAGAGCGCCAGTTTCAATGAAGTGGTTAACAGCAATTCCATAACAAACACCGTTCTACCGAACTGTTTGCGCAGGGCTTCTGGCAGGTCATCAAATTCAGCCTCAATGGGCAGATAAATATAGGTGTCCATCTTTTTACTGCTGCGAAAAATTTTTACTTCAATGTCTGACAACGACGCTACGCTCACTTCCTTGCTCGATTCAAGGCTAGCCTTGTTAGTACCATCAACTGTCATCACTTGGCTCCAAAATCAGCAAAAACTCTTGCTCCAACAAACTTTTTCTCCACCCTAGGTAATGTTCAGACAGTTCACTATTTTTCATGTAGTCACGAAAACAGGCTTCGACATCTTTTTTACGAGCCAACAATTCTGGCGCCATAGCTAATTTCTTTGCAGCACCTACCGCAACCTCTCGTAGCGCCTTAACCTTTGCACTGGCGCCGGGTCCTAGTGGTTTGTCCAGCTGGTCTAACGGTTCATTATTTTGCGCTTTGCTGTGGCAAGCAAGCAACGCCTGGCCATGGCGCTTAACAATGGGTCCGGGCAAAGTGCTTTGCAACGTGCTCATATCCAACTGGCGCGCCATAGCAAAGGTCATCAAATGATCGTCCCACACGACCCTGCTGCGCGGAATATCAAACTGACGAGCTGCATTTTCGCGCCACTGACAAAGGGCTTGCAACATGGACAATTGCTCAGGTTTAAGCTGCCAGGCGCGCTTAACCTGGCGGTAGTACTGACTCGGCTGAGGCTCCGAATATTGTCCTCGCTGGGCCATATCTTGAGCAAACCAATCACTTCGTCCCAACTGGGTAATGCGCTCGTTGATTAGGTTGTACATGGGCACAAGCAAAGTCACGTCGTCCACGGCATAGGCTAACTGCTCCTCACTCAACGGCCGCTTTAACCAGTTTGAGCGCGTTTGCTGTTTTTCCAAATCAACTTGCAAAAGATTGCGCGCCAAATTGGCGTAGCTCAAACTGAAATCTTCGCTGACAAACGCATTGGCAAACTGCGTATCAAATATATTTGCAGGGCGTGCACCGAGGTGGTGAAACATAAGTTCCAAATCTTCCTGGCACGCG
Organism: K189A clade bacterium; assembly: GCA_009886205.1. Lineage (GTDB taxonomy): Bacteria > Pseudomonadota > Gammaproteobacteria > Pseudomonadales > Azotimanducaceae > UBA4421. Next base: position 6,244 of record QXZU01000112.1, read on the forward strand.
TGCATCACCACCAGGTGACTGGGGTTATGCAAATAGTCGACAAAGGGCTGCCAGCTCTCAATGACCAAAGGGTCCAATAGGAACACCTCATTGCCTGAGGCTATTTGATATAGGCCGGCTAGCGGATAAAACGTGTCTGTGCGGATAAACTCCGTGTCCAAGCCAATCTGGTCTTCCCAGCTAGCCACGGCATTCGCAAGCTCCGTATCGCTATCAATCCAATAAACTGATGTTTCTTCGTCCCTGCAATGCATGGGTCAATGTGCCTCCGTCGGTGTATTCAATTTCACCACCTAGCGGAACGCCATGAGCAATTCGGCTGATGTTCGGTACTTGGTCGGCAACCAGCCGACTGATGTAGTGGGCCGTGGCCTCACCTTCTACTGTGGGATTGGTCGCCAAAATCATTTCGCTGGGCTGAATTGCTGCAATTCTGCTTTGCAGAGCCTGCAAACCAAGCTGCTCTGGGCCCATGCCATCAATGGGTGAGAGGCGGCCATGCAATACAAAGTAGTACCCCCGAAAGCCCCCTGCTTGTTCTATAGCCAAAACATCAGCTGGCGATTCAACAACGCACAGCAGGCCGTTATCCCGACGCTCGTCACTGCACAAACGACAGATCTCGCCCTCCGTCAAATTTCGGCATAACGTACATTGCCGCACAGCTTCCATTGCGGTCTCTAGGATTTGTCCCAAATGAGTGCCGCCTTGGCGGTTTCGCTGTAATAAATGCAATGCCATGCGCTGGGCGCTTTTGGGACCTACCCCCGGCAGTACTTGCAATGCTGAAACCAAATCATCAATAAGCGACATCAGGAAGGCATTTTACCAAATGGCATATTCATACCTGAAAGTAGACCACCACTGACGCTACTCATTTTTTCGCTTTGCACTTTTTCTACACGCCGCACGGTGTCATTGCATGCAGCTGCGAGCAAATCTTCGAGCACTTCTTTCTGTTCATTGAGCAACTCTGAGTCAATGGTCACCCGTTTTACTTCATAGCGCCCGTTCATGGTCACTTTAACCATACCGGCGCCGCTCTCACCTTGAACTTCCAGGTCAGCAATTTCTTGTTGCGCATCTTGCAACTTCGACTGCATTTGCTGGGCTTGTTTCATCAAATCACCTAAGTCTGTCAACGTGCACTGTCTCCATATTTAGTTGGCATTTTTTCTATCTAAAACTGTTTCATCTCAAACTATTTTACCCACAACAGCATGCGGTAAGGCTGCCTTGATTCGGCGAGCAAAATTATGCGGGTTTTACCTCGTCGATACTGCCCCCGAAATCAGCCAAAAGGCCTTTCACGGTTTCGTCCTGTTGCAATGACTGTTCGGCAGAAATTTGACGTTCATGCGCCAAGCGAGCACGGTACACTGAAGGGGTTTCCTCTCGCACGTTACCCACTTCAACAGTCAAATTAACTGTTTGATCACACACTTCGCTGAGTCCACGCGCCAGATTAACAACTTGGGCGTCGCTCAATAACATGTCATGTTGACTGCTCAGCAATAACGCAACGTTGGGTAAGGCAAAGGACAGTGGTACCGAATGCTCGGCTATCATACGCGCGACACCCCCAATAGTGAGGCGCTTTACCAGTTCGTGCCAATCTATCAGTGCATCGCCAGAGATCGTTACTGGCCAATCGCCTTCTTCTAGATTTTGGTCTACTGCTTGTTTCTTTTCTGGCTCTTTTTCTGGCTCTTCTTCTCGTTCTTCTTCTGGTTCTTGTGGTTCTTGTGCGGCTTTTGCAGGTGCTGGCACTAGCTCAGAAGTTTTTTTTTCAGCCTCAGGCTGTTTTGGCGTTGCCTCATCGGCTTGGGGGGTAGCAGCAGCACCCTCACCCCCACTATTGTTGGTATCTACCGCCGTGGCATCAACACTAGCACCCGTTACCTGCACAGATTCACTGGTCATTGCAGCAGCGCTGCTGGCGTCGCCTTCTGAGACGCCCTGCGTATTCGCTCTAGGCGGCACTTTGCTGTCGCCCTGAGGCGCAAATGCCAACATGCGCAGCAGTGTCATTTCAAAGCCGCTGCGTTGATCTGGCACTATTGGCAAGTCGCGCAGACCAACTAAAGCGATCTGATAATAAAGTTGCAACTCGTCTGCCGCAAAATCGCTGGCTTGGGGTTTGAGCGCAATGTCTACAGCCATGCTATGCAAGGCTTCCAGTAAGCCTTTCAGCACGTCGGCGAAGTCTGCATTGCGCTCAGCAAGCTCTGCCGTAAGCGCTAGAATGTGCTCAGCAGAGCCAGCACTCAGGGCTTGTAGGAGCGCAGTCACCTCATCGCGACCAACAACACCCAGCATGGTCACTACATCCGCTTGCAGTAACTTGCCTTGACCAAAGGCAATGGCTTGATCAGTAAGGCTAAGGGCGTCGCGCATGCTGCCCTCGGCAGATCTAGCGATGACTTCTATGGCAGGTGTCTCAAACACCACTTCCTCTGTCGCCAGCACGCCTGCAATGTATTCAGTGATAATTTGCGGTGAAATATTTTTCAGTTGAAACTGCAAACACCGCGAAAGCACCGTAACGGGCACTTTTTTGGGGTCCGTAGTCGCCAGAAGAAATTTTACGTGCTCAGGTGGTTCTTCTAACGTTTTAAGTAGCGCATTAAAACTCGCCATGGACAGCATGTGAACTTCGTCAATAAGATAAACTTTGTAGCGCCCGCGCGCAGGCATGTACTGGGCGTTTTCTAGCAGCTCCCGAGTGTCGTCCACACCTGTGCGTGAAGCGGCATCTACCTCGATCAAATCTATAAAGCGGTTTTCTTTCACCTCAAGGCAAATTGAACATTCGCCGCAAGGCGTGGAACTGACGCCCGTTTCGCAATTAAGGCTCTTCGCCAGAATTCTGGCTATGGTAGTTTTGCCCACACCCCGCGTACCCGTGAACAGGTAGGCATGGTGCAAGCGACCATTGTCTAAGGCGTGACTCAGTGCTCGCACAACGTGCTCTTGCCCAACCAAGGCGTCAAAACCGCTGGGACGTAATTTTCTGGCTAGAACTTCATAACTCATGACGGGTATCCTACCAGCCTACTGGCCTAGGCTCTAAACAACTTGCACAAGATAATGACAATAAATGATCTTTTTCACCGCTCAGATTTCTTAATCATTGGGCATCGCGGTGCCGCCGGGTTGGCACCCGAGAATACGATAGCCAGCTTTCGCCTAGCGATTGAACTGGGTTGTCCCATGTTAGAGCTAGACGTACAGCGCATTTATAGTGAAGACGGCACCCCAAGGTTAGTTGTATTTCACGACGACAAGTTAGATCGGACCACTAACGCCAAAGGCTTAATCACTGATTACAGCGTTGAGGCGCTTGAGAAAGTGCGCTGCGCCGATGACCTAGCTATTCCAATGCTTGAGGACGTCATTACGTTGTTAGCCGCGCATCCAAATGTTGGCTTGAACATAGAGCTTAAGAGTAAAGCGACGGCAGATTTAGTGGCCCAGACAATACAGGCAAACCCACACATACCCGTTTTAGTGTCTTCATTTCACCACGATGAATTGGCGCGATTTAGAAAGGTGGATAAGGCCACGCCTGTGGCACCGCTGTTTGCTCGGTGGCGAGAAGACATGCGTGACCTTGCCAATAATCTTGACGCGGTAGCCATTAATATTGCGGCTACCTCCCTTACTGCTACGCGCATGCAGGCCTTGCTTGAGAGCAAGTTACCGATCTTCGCCTATACGGTGAACACCCCCAGTAAAGCCGACAAGTTACAGCAGCTGGGGCTCAAGGGCATATTCACTGATCGGCCAGACAAGCTTGAAAAATACTTATTAAGTTAGATTAAGTTCCTATCTTAAAATATTGATTTATAAGTATTTATAATTCTAACTTGCTCAACTCTTTGTGCAGATAAAACTGCTTAGATGTGACAAAGGATTCCAATCGGCGCAGCCGAGTTTCTAATTCTTTGCTCTGAAATCGAGCCTTGCGCAATGTCACTTCTGGTGCAACGACAGTTGCCCTAGACCTTGCACCGGCTCCGCCCCGCTTGCCTTCCTGTTCTGTGCGACTTTCGCCAACTTTCGCACCTGCCGAATCAGCATCTGTTGACTCATCTGCGCTCTGCATACCCTGCCAGTTAAGCCAACTACTCGGCAGCCTATACCTTCGGGAACTCATGCGACGCATCTTTTTCAACTGGGCTTTACTCCAACCAAAGCCCTGATTACCGAGTTGGCCCGCATTTCTTGACGCTTGAGCCAGACCACGCATTGCGCTGCGTTCGCGCTTACGCTGCTTGCGCCTTTGTCGCCGGCTTAGATCACCAGAGCCTAGGCGGTCATCACGTTTATCGAGCATGAAATAGCATATCCAATAGGCTGGAAATGCCACTTGGGGGATAAAAATGAGGCCAGTGACCGCTAGCATTCTCACCGTAAAGGTATCCATTGCGAAATAGCGCGCTAGCGCCGCGCAGACCCCGGCAATACGCTTGTGATGATCTAGGTAAAGTTGAGCAGCGTCATGTTCGCGCAGCGAGTCGGCAAATTCCTGCTCAGAAGCAAAGTGTTCCTCGGCAGAACCTGCGTAAGAATTATCGGTTCGTTCCTCCAACGTCTCAGTTGGTCGGCCTCGGGCCTGACTTCTTATACGTTCAGCCGCGTCCTTAATCAGCGGAATGGCACTGTTGAGCGCATCAGCTGAGCGCGCACTGGCCAGCTCCGACATACTCTCGCCCAGCTCTTTCATAGCACGGTTGAAAGAGGACTCCTCTTCAGTGTTGTCGTGTCTATCTTCACTAGATTGACCCGCTTCTGTACTTGCTTGGTCGCTCTCCTCGCCACTCTGCGCTTCATTCAGATGCTCGGAGGTAGGCCCTTGGGAACTAGGACCTTTTGTATCTTTCCGATCGTCTTTGTCTTTTTGTGCATCTGTATCTGTGTCTTTATCTGTGTCGGTCATCAGAACCTCGTATCTATTGTGCCAAATCCACCTCGCCCTACCGGCTAAATCTCTGCCCTGCTGGTCGCGCTACTCGCCTAGTGCTACCTAGCTCGCACTAATTGGACAGCTATTCATACAGCACGCTCAAACTTCACCGCGACGCCAATCTGGGGTCTGCTCGTCGAGTATGGCTTCAAGGGATTCAATGCGCTCTTGCATACGCTCAGTTTGCTGCGTGAGCAGCAGCAATTCCTCGCGTTCACTCTCAGACAAAGAATTTATGCGCTTCTCCTTGCCCCGGTAGTGCATGGTCACCCATATAGGCAACACAACAAGCACGAACAGTATGGTCGGGACCATAAACGCGATCACTATGCCTTCCATAATCTACCCCTTGCTATTGCTTGTCGCTGCTAGAGGAACCCTGCTTACTTTCAGCCTCAGCGTCCCCTGCTGGAGATACGACAGGCTTCTTGCTGGCATTATCTTCGGCTGCTTTAGCGCTTTGTGGTGCCCGCCCGCCCGACAACCGAGATTTCAGATCATTGAGCAGAACCTCAACATCATCACCGGTCTCTAATGCGCAAATCTCATCAGAAAGCGACTTCTGTCCAAGGTCATAGGCCTCAATAAGCCCTTCAAGGTCGTCCATTTTTCGCTCATACAATTCAAATTGCTGAATCGCGTCATCTACGCCACTCTCGTGAAGTTTCTTACGCATACCCAGCCGTGAATGCGCCGCCTGACCGCGCAGAACGATGGCGTTTTGGCGAGCTTTGGCGTCAATAATCTTCTCTTGCAGGGTGCCAATGTCCAAATCTAGCTTATGCAGCGTGTCATCTAGCAGTGCCACCTCTTTTGTTAGGGAATCTGTAAGCGCTTGCCCACGACTGCCTTCAAGTAACGCGCCTTTAGCCAAATCGTCGCGACCATTGCGCACAGCTACCTCTGCCTTGCGCTCCCACTCATGGGCATCAGCGCGCTGCCACTCAAGCCGCCGCAGCAACTCTTTACGGTCGGCAATAATCCTCGCTGATGTGCTACGCACTTCAACCAAAGCCTCTTCCATTTCTTGGACAATAAGCCGCACCATTTTTTCTGGGTCCTCGGCCTTGTCCAAAATTGCATTAATGTTGGAATTCACAATATCTGTCATTCGGGAAAAAATACTCATCGCTATTCGCCTCCAGTACCTTCAATACAGCGCTCTAACTCACAGCGCCTGATTCAATCACTTTTACCAATTTTGCTTAAACGCCTTGTGTCCACCGGTCGCTAACTCATCATGTTCTGTTTAAGAACAACCGCCGGTCTCAATTAAGCGCGCTTACATCCTTAGTTGGTTATGTATTTACAGAATCCGTGCCAACAATTGCAAAACGGTAACCTCATGAAATTTATAAGCTTTTTTACAGGCGGCAAAAATGGAGGGAATTTACTTGGTGAACTTAACCAACTGTTGGTCAAATTATTATGCGCAATGAAGCCGATCGCTTACTGGGCGAGTCCCCCGTATTTCTGCAAGTGCTGGAGGATGTCTCCCGCGCAGCCACGTTAAATAAACCCGTGCTCATTGTCGGAGAGCGAGGCACAGGCAAAGAAGGCATTGCCTCGAGGCTGCATTATTTATCCCCCCGATGGGGGCAAGAATTTATCAAACTCAACTGCGCCGGCATCGCCGATTCGCTGTTAGAAAACGAGCTATTCGGTCATGAACCCGGCGCGTTTACCGGTGCGACAAAAATCCATCAAGGACGCTTTGAACGTGCCCACAACGGCACCCTTTTTCTGGACGAACTCGCCAATACCTCACTGGCAACTCAGGAGAAAATTCTGCGTGTTATTGAGTACGGGGAATTCGAGCGAGTTGGCGGCAATAAAACCATCACCTGCAACGTAAGATTGGTCGCGGCGACCAATGAAGACCTGCCATTGCTTGCTGAACAAGGCAAGTTTCGCGCCGACCTTTTAGACCGCCTAGCCTTTGATGTGGTAACCCTGCCACCATTACGCGAGCGGGCCAGCGACATACTGATACTTGCCGAGTACTTCGGCCTGAATATGGCAAAAGAGTTAGACCGTGACTATTTTCCCGGCTTCAGCGCCAAGGCCGAAGCTGAGTTGCAAGCCTATGCATGGCCGGGCAATGCCAGAGAATTAAAAAACGTTGTAGAGCGCGCCGTCTACAAGTCGGAGCCAGAGTCACTGATAGACGGTATAACCTTAGACCCCTTCGACTCGCCTTTTCGTCCAAACGCTCACGCCAGCGAAAAACCCGCAGGTGCGAGCACTCAACGGCTCGCACAATTTCCATTAGACCTGAAACAACACTTGAGAGAGCAAGAGGTAGAGATTATCACCGCAGCCTTGACCAAGGCCAAACACAATCAGCGACATGCAGCCAAACTTTTGCAGCTGACCTATCACCAATTAAGAGGCTATTTGCGCAAATATGATCTTGTTTCAAGCACTGAATTGGATGAATTTTCAAAAGATTTGGAAGAAGTTTAAGAATAATTGCATCAGTACATCGACAAGTACCCATAGGTTTGAGTTACAATGCGCGCACCGGAGAGGTGGCCGAGCGGCTGAAGGCGCTCCCCTGCTAAGGGAGTATAGGTTAATCCCCTATCGAGGG
>QXZU01000113.1 GCA_009886205.1 K189A clade bacterium
AAATCTGCGGGGCCAATGTACACACCGTTGAGGCCCGGCGTAGACATAATTTCGTCTGCATTGGCGATGCCTTCAGCCGTTTCAATCATGGCTATACACGCTATTTGATCGTTGGCTTCAACGGCATAACCGCGCCCGGCATAAAGGGCGGCACGAATAGGTCCAAACGAGCGGTTGCCTAGAGGTGGATAACGACAGGCGCGCACAGCAAGCTCTGCCTCTTCACGGTTGTTCACCATCGGAACGATCACGCCGTAGGCACCGGCATCTAGCACCTTCATAATTTCGTAGGGCTCATTCCAGGGCACTCTAACAATAGGTGTGGCATCTGAGTTAGAAATAGCCGGCAACATATCTCGCACATCAGTGTAATCAATAAGGCCATGTTGCATATCAATGCACACCCAATCGAAACCTAATTTCGATATAACTTCCGCTGAATAGGCGTTTGCAAGGCTCAGCCAGCAGCCGATGGTTTGCTCATCATTACGCCAAGCGGACAGAGCTTTATTTTCTCTCATACCAGTCCCTCCAAGATAGTTTTGACTTAGTACCATACGTCATTTTTACGCAAAAATTCCATCAGATAACGCAGTAGATCACCTGCCTGGTAACAAATACCTGACTAAAATTTAGACCCATCTAGTAACATTGAGCAATACGGCGGATGCTGGCGTCCCAAATGTGACCTGACTACGAAAAACTTGAATACCACTATGACAACACTGAACCAACAATTTATTGATCTTAGCAATACCACCAGAGAGCTCATCGGCCTGCTGGTTGAAACGGATGAAAAATTCTGGCTCATGGTGATGCGGCGTGCAGTGGTAAAGGTCGATGCCCACGAACTCGCTGGGGCGACCTTAATTTTGGGTTGCTACGGTGGGATGGATACTTTTTCTGATTTGATCATAGGCAAATCTCTTGAAGCAGACGACCCACTGAGCTTTCGTAACTTAAACGCTCGCTTAGACCATCTGCGCACCCAGACCTTTGAAGCAGCAAGGCGTATCGCAGCGCGACAAACTTGGTAATCAGAGCGCCTTATGCGTGAGGGTTTGAGCAACCAAAGCCCCCTTGGTCAGCACTGCACCCATCACGTGCCTATCATGTGCCCATCACGTGCCTATCATGTGCCTATCACGTGCCCATCGAAGAAACGCTAAAAGCTTGAAAAGTCTGGCTGTCTACGCGCTTTAAATGCGGCAACCGCCTCCAAATTAGCGGGTCCACCCATCAAGTTAGCCAACGCCACACTTTCTATTTTATACGCTGCGCGCAAAGCATCGCGACGTGGCGCCATCATTAACGCCTTGGTATCGACAAGAGAGGCCAACGGCTGCGCGGCCAAAGTCTGCGCGTGCTCGTAGACGGTGTTCATAAGCTGGTCGGCCGGGGCCACAGCAAATACTAAGCCAGAGTCTTTGCAAGTTTGAGCATCCATCCACTGGGAACTCATAAGCCCCCAAAAAGCGTTTTGGTAGCCCATAAGCTGGGGGAAAGTCACCGTACTGCCAGCTTCCGCGGTTAACCCTAGCGAGGTAAAAGGGCAGCGCAGTCGTGCGCTGTCGGCCATAAAAACCAAGTCAGCCAAGCCACAAATAGTGCAGCCAAAACCAACACCTAATCCATTAACCGCTAGTAGGATAGGTTTGGGAAATTCAATAATCGCCTCAAACATTCCAGCAAACCCATACTTAGGTGCGGGTCCACCGGGTTGCGCCGCCAAATCCATGCCCGCAGAAAATGCTCGACCAGTACCTGTAATTACCAATACTTTGACACGCTCGTCCGCTGCAGCGGCTAAAACATCAGCAGCAACTGCATCAAACATATCCTCGTTAAATGCGTTGAGGGCTTCTGGGCGATTAAAGGCGAGGGTTCTTACCCCACCACTATTGCTGACCGATGTGAGCATTTTCTTATCCTTGCGTATGCTTTATCTCTATGGTGCAAAAAGTTTAGCCCAATTTGCTTACACGACACAAAGGCAACGCTGCCGCCTTGGGAAGCACTTTCCCCTTGAGCAGGGCAGGTTTCCGGCATACCTTTAAGTTTATTACTCAGCACCCTTGGACAGACAATGCCTGAAATCAGAGACCTACTTTACGTGCGCTTCGAAATCGAAGACTTAGACAAGCAAGCGCAATTTCTTACAGATTTTGGCTTTGAAGTCGCACGGGAAGACAATTGCCTTTTTGCTAGGGGCTACGATAGCGCGCCTTACATTTACGTCGCAGAGCAGGCCAAGGGGCCAGCAAAATTCAAAGGCATGGGCTTTGAAGCCCTGACACAACCAGAATTAGAGCGTATTGCCGCAATTGACAATGTCGCAATAGAAGAAATAGACCTACCCGGAGGCGGTCTCAGGGCGCGAATGATAGACCCTGACGGCAATGACGTAGACATCGTTTATGGCGTGTCACAAGCAAGCAAATTACCACCACCGTCTCGCCCCCCCTTTAACCAAGAGAACCAAGAAGGCCAAGAGGCCCAAAATCGGCAGAACAGCCCCAGGCTAGGTCAAAGAGTAAGCTTTACCAAAACCTCATCCAGCATTAAACGGCTAGGGCACTGCGTATTGAATGTCACAAACTTTCGCGCCAGCGAGACTTGGTACAAAGAGCGCATTGGCTTTATCACCAGTGACGAAATTTATATCGGTAGTGAAGACAAAACATTGGGCGCATTTATGCGCCTTGACCGTGGTGAGGCATATGTAGATCACCACACACTGTTTTTGGTCGGAGCGGGCCACAGCGAATTTAATCACGCGGCCTTCGAGGTCTGCCATTGGGATTACATCATGCAGTCCCACGATTTTCTCGCGCAACAAGGCTATGAGCAGCGCTGGGGCGTAGGCAAGCACGTGTTAGGCAGCCAAGTTTTTGACTATTGGAAAGACCCCGCAGGATTTACCCTAGAGCACTTTACCGACGGCGATCTGTTCAACCGCTCTTTTGGCTCCCACAAACAACCCATCGAAAAACTCTTGGCTGTACATTGGGGTCCAGAGGGATCGCCGTAATTTGCCTCAGACAATGCTCGTAGCACTTTTCGCTTGCGCGGCGTTTTTAGCTTGCTCGCGCTTTTAACTTACGCTGCGCTTTTAGACTTGCGCTGCGCTTTTAACTTCCGCTGCGCTTGGAGCCGCTAGATTGGTGCTGCAACACCCTCTAGCAGAACGATATTGGCGTTTGAAGCCGCCCAACGATGAGTCGCCAACTGTTGATATTCTGGGCTGTTGTACCAGGCTTTGGCGGCCTGCGCTGATGGGAACTCAATGAGCACCGTGCGCGTATAGGACCACTGCCCCTCCCACACTGCAGGCGCTTCATCTACGGCCAGCATCTTGCCCTCATAACGTGCAAAAATTTCCATAAATCCTTGCTCATAAAGGGCGTATTTTTCGCGGTCTTGAATATTGATTTGCGCGGTTACATAGCTGGTCATTCTTCAGTCCTGTTAAATTTTCTCGGCACCCATTAGTTCCTCACAAATCCCCCCTAATTAAAAGAAGACGCCCAAAAAAGACTCTAGCTCGGCACTGTATGGAATAGTGCGGGGTTTCTAGCAACTTTTACAAATTGCCCACGGCACTATAATCACCAACTGTTGCGCGGCAAAACTAAATCTCCAGCATCGGCAAAAGCATATTTTTACGCACTCATGTAATGACATACCCACTGTCCATTTCAGGATGACAACTCGTTAGGCAAGCATTTCGTTTTACGGAAAAATTCGGACAGAGCAAAACCATTTAGTAGGACAATTTTTTTGATGACAAAAAATCAGGCAGATTAAGATACTTTTGGTATCATATTTTGTATACCAAAAATATCATATTCAATGCTTTTCCCCAGGGCTAGCCTTACCTTATGTCAGCCCAATCTAAACGCATTGCCAAAGCCAGAACTAAAGCGGGCCTCACCCAAGAGGTACTCGCCAAGCGTCTCAAAGTCACCAGAGCAGCCTGCAGTCATTGGGAACAAGGCATTTCTAGCCCTAAAGCTAAACACCTCGTAAACCTCTGTTTAATACTTGAAGTTAACCATGAATGGCTCACGCTCGGTCGAGGAGAAATGTATGCAAACGTTGCCGAAACCGCTGATTTATCACGGAATAAGTCAGGTGACCTTAGGGCCGCAGAGACTAGGAGTGACTACAAAGCCCGCAAGCCCAAAGTGGATACTGAGGCAGCAAAATTCTCGAAAATGTTCCTGACATTGACTAAACCTGATAGAAAATTAATTCTGGATTTGTTGAAGTCGCTGTCATCGAAGAAGTCGAAGTAGTCCAAATAGAATGAAGTTACGCCGCTAAACTGGGGCAACAACATTACCCTCAAAGCGTCCAGGCAGCGCCCGTCCACAGCGTCTAACGTTAATCAAAAATTGACATCCGCCATCAAATTGGCTCGCTCCGCGAGCAGGTCCAGCTAACAGGTAAAGCGAGCAAATTTAGCTCGCAAAAAAATAGGCACCCAACTCAGGCTTAATCTTTTGGCGAAAAGTAGTTAGTGTTAAACTATGGTAACTAAAACAGCAGACCTGCCTTTTAACGCCCAACACCTAGATACTTGGGAGAAGGAGGGTGGCGTACTTATTGAGGACTTTTTCAGCCCAAATGAAGTGCAAGCTGTGGCTGCGGATTTTGCGCGAGTGTTTGACAACACTATAACTAGCGATAAGCCCGGCAAGATACCTGCAAAAGCCACCTCACCCGACAAGCCCCCAAGCTTTCATCCCAAGCAGTTCAAAAATTTTGCAGCAATACCCTTCGATTGTTCGCCGGCATTGAATCTTATTGGCGTGCACCCGGCTCTTATGGCCTTCGCAAGGGCAGCACTGAAAACTCCGAACATTCATTTATATCAATGCCAAGCTTGGGCCAAGTTCACTGGCGAGGCTGATTATAATCAACCGCTACATTGCGACTTCGCTAACCACACCCTCACCGTACCCAGTGAAAACGCTGCCAAAAACAGCGTGACGATTCTTTGCTATTTCAGTGACGTTAGCGAAGCACATGGCCCCATGCACTATGTCACCAGAACAGACAGTGCAGCCGTTGCCGGACCAGAGGCGGCTTTTTCAGCGGACCCAGATTTGCAAGAAAAACTCCTACCACTGTGTCGCTCCAGCGCCGCACCTGCGGGGAGCATTTTTCCATATGGCATTGATGTCTATCATCGCGGCACGAATTTAACGGCAAGCAAGGGGCACAGATACGCGGTCATGGCCTGCTTCAAAGCTGCTGGTAATGATCGGATTGGTTACCACGCCTGGCCGTTTCATCACACCCAGCCTTGGGCAAACATTTTCGACTACGCAACGCCGGATCAACTCACCTGTTTTGGCGTTGCGCCACCGGGAGATGCATTTTGGACTCAGGTGAGCTTAGACCGCGCTCAAGTTAGATACCCAAACTGGGATCTAACGCCTTATAGAGTCGCTATCCACAAGCCCTAGCTGACCCAAAATCAAACCGCTAAAGCGCCATTTTATCTCCTGCAAGGGGCTAATCAGCAGGCCATAACCATTTCAATGTATCTGCGAATAACGCTCCGCCATGACGAAGATTGTGTCCACCAGTGCCAAATTCAAAGCGGTGTGGGTAACCCGCAAAAGCTAACGCAGCGGCCATTTGTTGATTCGCCAACGGCCAGCTGCCGGTGACAATTTCTGCATCCATTTCGCCACTCTGCAAAAACACCTGTAGCGCTTTGCGCGGGGTGCTGCGAATGAGATACGGATAATTATGCCCGCCTCGAATATTGGTGAAAGAGCCGCAGTGGCTTATCACTTTGCCAAACTGATCCGGCCTGTGCCAAGCCGCATTAAAGGCGCAAATACCGCCGCTGGAAATACCACAAATAGCGCGGTCAGCTGCTTGTTCACTCAATACCACACCAAGCTCTTTGCTGACAAAAGGCAGTACGCGTTGAAGTAAAAACTCTACATAATCTGGGGTACAAGAATCATATTCGAAACTGCGCTGCTGGTTCGCTTTCGGATCGGGCCGAGCATTTTTAACAAAAGTCACACCCTCAGGTATGCCGGGATTGACGAACACGCCAAGAGTCTCTGGCAACAACCCATCGGCGATCAGATTGTCTAATACATTCGCCGCGCGGATACTGCCTTTACTGCTCAGGTAGCCGTCGCCATCACTAAACACCAGTAAGTTCAGGGGCTGCGCGCCCTCCCCACTTTGAGCAGGCACATATACAGAAATCTTCCGTTGGGTATGCGGATAGAACTTATCTTCCGTCCAATCGCGAAAAACGTGCACTTCACCTTTGGCAATACCCTCCCGCTCATAGGCTTCAGGACATGGGTGATACTGCACGTCCCCTAGCGTATTCAGCGCTTGCTCAATTTCTGCGTTAGCACGCCCATTCACTTGGAAATCAAAGCTATGATGGTCGCCCCAAGCTTTGTCCAACCCAAGCGCTTGAAAAACTTCTAGTTGCATACCCTCCCCCAAAAAAATATCTGACTAAGATTTTTGCTAGTTATTCAACCAGCGCCTGATAAATCCGAGCACGCAACTCCCGGCGAATCGGATACGTCGAGGACGGTATAAGTTGAGTGAAGAAAACCACAAACAAATCTTCCACTGGATCAATCCAGAAAAAGGTGCTGGCAGCGCCGCCCCAATGATGCTCGCCCTTAGAGGTAATGATGGACGCCTTGGGCGGATCAAGCACCACGGCAAAACCTAAACCAAAACCTATGCCGTCATAGCTGGTTTCACTCCAAACAGGCTGGCCCATGGCCGCCATATCACAGTCGTTCGGCAATTGGTTCGTGCGCATAAATCTAACCGTAGTGGGACTGAGTAGGCGCGCACCGTCTAGCTCGCCGCCATTCAAAAGCATCTGACAAAAACGCCCATAATCACCAATGCTGCCAGCCAATCCACCACCGCCTGAATCAGACTTTGGCGCATTGAAATACCGCGACTTACTCGACCCTTCCTGAAGCGTTAGCCCCCTAGTCTCGACCTTTTCCAAGTCAAGATTTGCTTTGCCAACATTGCTCATATCGACACCGCTTGCAGGACCATACAGCGCAGCAAAGCGATTTTGGTTTTCGACCTTAACCTGAAAGTCAGTATCGTGCATTTGCAGCGGAGAGAAAATTCGCTGCTGAAAAAATTCTGCCAAACGCATGCCTGACCAGATCTCCACAAGGCGACCTAATACATCTGTAGAAACACTGTAGTTCCACTGAGCGCCCGGTTGTGAAATAAGCGGGATCTTCGCAAGCCGCGTAACTATTTCTGCCAAGCCGTCTTGGAAATTAATAAACTCAATATCCTCGCTACGATATTCCCCGTCCACTACATTGCTGTGCATAAAACCATAAGTCAGCCCAGACGTATGGGACATTAAGTGCTTCACCAACATTGGACTGGTTTGCGGCACGGTCTCATGCAAACCGGCATCGCCGCCGCGCCATACAGGTGTGTGCGCGAACTCTGGAATGTACTTAGCTACGGGATCGTCGAGCTGAAAGCAGCCCTGCTCGTAAAGCATCATTGCAGCCACCGAGGTAATGGGTTTGGACATGGAAAATATCCGCACCACACTGTCTTGTGTAAATGGCTTAGCTATTTCTTTATCAGCATAGCCCGCCGTTTGCAGATAAGAGATTTTGCCTTGGCGACCAATCATCACACTGGCACCGGCCAAGCGCTCGCCGCTGACTTGCTCTTCTAGCCACTGGGTAACACGCTCCAAGCGGTCTTCACACATACCCACAGTGGATGGATGTACTTTTTCTAACATCTAATTTCCTCAATACTTTTCAACTAAAATCCAGTTTTTAGATCCCGCAAATTACGCGCTTACTGAGCTGGACAATTTACTGATTAGGAAGCTGCGCCTGAATGGCTGCCAGCTTATCTCTGGACAATGAATATCGGCTGAGCAAATAAACAGGCAGAAAAAATAGACAGGGCACCAATAAGCCGTCAACCACACCCAAAGTGATTAAGGTATCCGCAGGGACTTCCCCCGGCACAGCCTTAGTTGGGAATGCAATCACATGTTCAAGCAATAACCCACCTACCAACAGCCCAAAGCCTGCCGTGGTCTTGCTGGCAAAACTAAATGCCGAGGCAAAGACACCTTCCTGACGCCGTCCCACTAACAACTGCTGTTCGTCAACCATGTCAGGCAACATTGCCACCACCATGACCGAGAACAGCGTAACAAAGAACATTTGAATACAAGTGAACAGCACCAACAGTGGCAACAATTTAGCATCGCCATTGTCTGGCCAGATATCTGTAAATCTAAACGACACTTTAGTCATTAAGGCGATAATCAAAAACACCAAACAAACCACCGCTATATCCCGTTTGCTAAAGCGACTTTGCAAGGGACCAGCAATGGCCAGGGCTATAAAGGCGAATGTAATGGACACGCCTAGCCAACGCAGGTCTTCGCTGCGCAGCTCCCAAAAATAGGTGTTCATATAAATATCAAACACCGCACCTGTGCCTGCGGTGGCAAAAAAAGTTAGTGAGACAGCAAAAAACAAACGAAAGTTCCTGCTTGCAAAAGCAAGCCGCACTTCCGTAAGAAACAGTTGCAAATCTAACGGCGCAGGATCGGTAGGTTGACGTAAATAAGGGATTTGGTTGCGGGTAAAATGCGTGGTGATTGCCGCCCACAACATGACTAAGCCCGCTAGCCAAAATGCCAACACGGAGTAATTGTTAACGTCGAGCTGACCGTAACTCTCGCCAACGTCAGGCATAACATAGGTGTAGACGAAAACTTGAAACGCAATGCCGCCAATCCACGCCATTGCCACACGATAAACAACAATACTGGTCCGCTCCTCGTAGTCATCTGTGAGTTCGGCAGACAGCGCGGCCCAGGGCACAACGTAAAGGGTAAACGCTAGTCGCGCAGCAACGGCCCAAAAACACAGCCATGCCAACAACGCCTGCTGGCTTTCCCAGTTTGGTGGAGAAAAAAGGCAATACAAAGATAGGCCCAAAGGTAATATGGCCAGATACATGAAGAGATGACGACGCCCAAGAGCGGGGAACAGTCGCGGCTTAAAGTTATCTGAAATAGCCCCCATTAACGGATCAGTAACTGCGTCAATAATGAGGGTAATGGCCAACACCAGTGAGACCCAGCTCGCGGACAAACCTAGAATTTGCGAGTAGTAGAGCAGTAAAAAAGTGCTGAAAACGAAATCTTTATAATTACCCGGCATGGAACCCACGCCGTGAGCTAATTTGGTGGCAACGCAGACACGCCCTGACCGGCTCTCAAGGCGAAGGTATTCCGAGGTTTTTGCAGACGCGCCCATCAGTAATGGTCCGGACAGTGGGGCGCGTATTGAGTAGCCATGAGTCGGTCAAGGCGGGCAACGGCATTTGTTTGACCGCTAAGCAAACCCCAGTTAGCTAAATCTTGAGCTCGGTGCATACCACAGAAAATGGACGTTAGGTTTTTAATGGACAGTGTCACGTCTGGCTCATCACTACTTGGCTGGACATTGGCCTCGCCGCCGTCGCTACAAAGGTGCCAACAGCCATTATTCCAAGGTGCTAGGTCATCTCCAGCAATGCCGATTTTAATGTCTTCACTCACACTGTAACCGCGCTGAGCTAGGGCGTTAGGTGCATCTACAATACGCCACCAACTGGCTTCAGTATCTTGGCTGTGCAGCATTCTTGGTTCTTGAAACAACGCAAGCGCAGGATCATCTATGGGCGCATTTGCCCAGACCACCCGCCCAACCAAATCATGCTTGCCTATAAACTGCCAAAGGCTTTGATAGGCCGCTAAGTCTAACCAAGCAAAATCGCGGATTTTAATTTCTTGGGAACGCGCCCGATTGGCCACAAGATTAGACCGCAGGGTGTAAACAACATATCCGAGGGGCACTGCAAGTGTACCCGCCAAGGCAATATATACCGGGCCATCTGGAGTTGTTTCGTCTAACGTACTATTCAGCCATAAAGACTTACCGCGATGCAGATAACCCGTGCGCTGGGCGATAAAATTTTTGTAAACCTCGCGCGCTGCGTCTAGCCCCTGCGCTGGCGTGTATCTGGTCACCACAGGTAACTCTAGGGCGGCGCTGGATTTATCCAAACTTAAATGAATATCAACAGTGTCCACGGCATAGTTTCTGTTCATGCCCGCATGGGTAAAGCCATAACGTTGATAGATGGCCGCTTGAGACGCCCAAAGCCCCGCAATACTCTGACCCCGTTCTTTTTGCTCAGCGAATGCTCTGGTCATGATTTTGCGCAGCAAACCCATGCGCCGATACTCGGGTCGAGTACCCACTGTAGAAATACCGGCCATGGCCATGGCCTTGCCATTTACACGTGTGGTGAAGGGGAATGCGCAGAATGATGTAGCCATGGTGGCTTGGTCTTTCTCTGTGCGAACCGCTTCGTCAAAGGCGCATAAGGTCCACTCAGCCTTCGTACTCGTCGCTACCACATTGTCTTCACCATCGCCAAAAGCGCCAGCGTATGAGTAAGAACCCATGAGCCCAAGCTGACCCATTTCTGCATCCATAGCAGGTCTAATATCAAATCCCTCGGATTCCAAAGCGTACTCCTAAATCAACTTACTCAAACATGTTTGTGCGCTAACACTTCTGATAACAAAAAAATCCAACGCTTACTTCGCGGCCTGTTCAGCCAAAGCTTCACTCTCTAACAGCCGCGCACCGCGCAAGATATTGCCCATGGCGTAGTTGCCTTCATGGCAGGCATATTCATACACCTTGTCCTGAGAGGTTTGCCAAACGTAAGCGCCACTCCAAGGCTGCGTCCATGCGGTGTTGTCTTTCACCGTAAAGTCATAAAGTAAGTTGCCGTCCTCTTGCAGCGTAAAACGCTCTATCAGATACAAGTTTTCATCACCGCCATAAAGGCCGGTTTGGTTGCGGAAATTAGTGGTTTCAACCACTAGGGTATCGCCTTCCCAGCGACCAATGGCGTCGCCCAACCATGAGCGATGACTGGCTGGGCCATGTTTAGAATTCATCCGGATCACGCGAGCGTCATGAACCATCTCTAGCAAAATCATCACATGATCTTCTGTCTGCACAATGCGCTTGTAGTTGTTATAGAGTCCGGGAAGGCTGGGAGGGCCAGCGCTGAAGCCCAGTAAGCAACGTTCAGCTAAAGCCAAATCTTCGGGGCCGTCGAAAGGGCCATGCCCACCTTTTTTGAGCCATGACGCTGTGCCATCGTTGGTATAGGCAAAAGAGCTGAAGTTGTCAGCCATGGCCTGCATACCCCTAGGTGTCATCGCAGGCTGCCGACCATTTGCCGGCTGGTAAACAATGGAGGTTCTAATTTTTCCGTTTAGCTCGGAAACGTCGCTGCCTGGATCCACCCAAAATGAGTTGTAGCCGCCTACCCCACCTGCACCAAACCCATGCTCACCGTCACCGCCACTAGGGGGGGCTTCACGATTTGGGTCGCTGACTTTTTCTGCATCTGATTGCAATAAGCCGCTCATCTTTTTCAGTACTTCTGCTTCTGCACGGGACATGAACTTTTTCTCGCCAAACTCTTTAGGGCGATTAAGCGGCGTTAGGGTGCCGCTGTCATAAAAGCCAGACAAGTCAGGCTTGCCAGATGTTGTGCGCTTGATATCCGCTTGAGCTAATCCGGCCAAGAACAAGCCGGCCAGAATTGAAAATAACCTTACGTACATATCCCACTCCC
Source organism: K189A clade bacterium (assembly GCA_009886205.1). GTDB lineage: Bacteria > Pseudomonadota > Gammaproteobacteria > Pseudomonadales > Azotimanducaceae > UBA4421. The sequence continues at coordinate 11,731 of QXZU01000113.1, forward strand.
CAGTTCGAGTTGTACCAGTGCTGAGCGATAAGCCCAAGCTCAGAGCTTACCCCGCAAAGACTCAGCTTTAAAGGTGAAGGATTAAGGCTAGGGGCGTAAGGGCAAAGGTAGGCAAACGCGCAGCCTGAAGCGGGTCGATCTGCAAGCTACCCTTCTGGATGAAGGGCAACTAGTATGTAGCATCAACTACCCAACCTACACAGGCACCGAGATGTTTATAAACAAACCCATAGCAAAAGTACTTTGCAAGCTGACCACGCTACTGAGCAGCATTTTGCTTATCTTTATCAGTCTCAATAGTTTTGCGAACGATCATGAAGGCCACGCTCAGCACCCAGACAAGCGCGTCTATGAACTGCGTACCTACACCACTTTTCCCGGCAAGTTAGATGCATTGGAGACGCGCTTTAGGGACCACACCATGGCGCTATTCACTAAGCACGGTATTCAGAATGTCAGCTATTGGAAACCACTAGAGCAGCCCAATACGTTGATCTACGTGGTTGCACACCCAAGCCTTGCTGAGGCTGCCGTTGCCTGGCAAGCATTTGGCACGGACCCGGCTTGGCAAGCGGTATACGCGGCCTCTATCAGCGACGGTCGTTTAGTCGCAAATATCGACAAAGTGTTTATGACAAAGACTGACTATTCGCCTTTGCCATAAAAGGCATGACAGCTAGAGGGTGACAAGGTCCGATATTGAGATGTGATTTATTCCGGCAAGCAAAAGTTGCGCCTAGAAACGTGACCCGGCGTTTCGGACCACAAATCGCGGCCAGCCTAATCACTTTTGAGTGAGGCTAGGCACGTTTTCGCGAACATTAAGGGTTGCTTGGCGCTCATTGCGCCTCAAAACCTAAGTCATTGGGAACACCACAACCCCAGCTACTAACGCCAACGCCTCTTGCTACAGCTAAAAGCCAAGGGTTTTACATGTGGTGCCGCTCGGGTTAGAGCAGAACCTCATATATTCTCGCCAAGCATTAACTGCCACTATTGTTAGATAAAATCTGGTCTCTAATGGTTCGCACATTTGGCATATTTTCATATAACGCGATTAGGTTTAACAACTCATCATCTACATCATTTTTCAATGGTCGCAGCTCATCATTAACTTTGTCAGCGTGACCTTTCCACTTTTCATTTCGCTGCCTTTTATCATTAATAATCTTATCGTGATAATCGCTTTTCGCTTGCAGCATTGATGAAATGTGAATTAATGAGTTAATCTTTCCGTTTTTAATAATTTCACGTTTCTGCAAATTTAGTTGCCATAACGCAATCATCAAACCCACCACACCTACAAGTATTTCAACCGAATACATTGGCAACCCCTATCAAAAACTATTAGAGCCCCCTCAAAATATTTGGCAGGCAAGTTCACCATTGTGGAACACAGCAACAACCCTCATATGGCCATCATGACTAACGGGCCAAAAGCATTGATAGGCGGTAACGGTTAGTACCGACGGCATCTCAACTACGCGGCAAAAAGTGTTAGCTCAAAGGGGGAAATGACCTCTTTAGTTAACCCAAAGAGCATCAATAGTCCCCGGCCTGTTCTTAGGCCGGGACTAAAACCCGGCCAGTCTTTCTGAAGTATCGGTAATTTGCGGATATTCGCTAGCCAACTCTGCCTCCAAAGCATCTTGCATGGCATGGCCCTGCTGAGAAATATTGTATAGATCCTTTATCGCAGCAACAGCGGTTGCAGAGTTGGCAACAATTGCTTCTGCACGCTGAGCAACCAAAGCATCTAACGCCTCAATATCCTCAACAGCCGCACAAGCCATACCCAACGCCACCGCCTCCGCGCCCAAGAATATTCTTGCCGTGAAAGACAATTCTTTTGCTCTGCGCAAACCTATCGCTTGCGCCAGAGTCTGGGTCATGCCCCAAGTAGGACGAAGACCAAACTTTGCATGAGTGTCGCCAAACTTTGTGGTGGCAGTGGTATATATAAAATCGCAGTGCAGGGCTATTTCCAGCGCTCCAGTAAAACAGGCGCCATGCACCTTAGCGATCACTGGCATACGCGCACCACGTATAGCCAGATATGCGCGCTGGGCTGGCGCATCAAAGACATCACCCACTTTGCCGCCTTGAGGTTCTGTACCTTGCAGTACCTTTAAGTCAACGCCAGCAGAAAAAGCACGACCCGCACCCTCTAAAACAACAACTGCCACCATAGCATCCGTGTTAGCGGCACCTATCAGCTGTGCAATGCCCTCCAACATTTCAGGACGAAAGGCATTTAGTGCGTCGGGCCGATTAAGCGTAATAGTTAAAACACCGTCGACAAGCTTGGTGGCTAGAAATTCTGTGGGAGAAATATATGTGTTCATTATGTTCCTTATTAATAACGCCTTAACTTGGCGTTATGGCTTTTGATGTTAGTGCTTTTGATGTTAGTGCGTTTGATGATTCCGCGATTGCCGGTCCAGTTATTGAAGACTCTGGGCAGGCACTTTTAATCAATTGAAGAAAGTTTATCGAAAAAAAACCAGCTACACCCTTCGGCACTAGCTGGTCTTTTTCAACTTCAGCACCGGCCACAACCAGCGCCTTAAGGTTTAGCTGGTGCTAGAGCACTTCAAACAAGCCCGCTGCACCGATGCCGCCGCCAACACACATTGTGGCTACAACATACTTCACACCACGACGCTTGCCTTCAATCAACGCGTGAGCAACCATGCGTGATCCAGACATGCCGTAAGGGTGGCCTACTGAAATAGCGCCACCGTTTACGTTAAGTAACTCATCAGGAATGCCCAACTTGTCGCGGCAATAAACCACCTGCACAGCGAATGCTTCATTGAGTTCCCAAAGACCGATATCGTCCATGGTCAAACCATTCTTTTCCAACAACTTTGGAATGGCGAAAACAGGACCAATGCCCATTTCGTCAGCTTTAGTGCCGGCAACTGCCATACCACGATAAGCACCTAGTGGCTGAAGACCACGTTGTTCAGCAACCTTGGCTTCCATTAGTACACACGCTGAAGCGCCGTCTGACAGCTGAGAGGCATTACCTGCCGTAACGTGCTTACCCTCTTGAATCACTTGACCGCCACTAAATACTGGCTTCAGGCCACACAGACTTTCATAGGTTGTACCCGGACGATTACCTTCATCTTTATCCAGATTCATCTCAATCTCGTTAACCTCGCCAGTCTCCTTATTCATCAACTTCATTACTGATGCTAACGGTACGATCTCATCATCAAACGCGCCTGCTTGTTGAGCAGCGGCTGTACGCGCCTGAGACTGTGCAGCATAGGCATCTTGGTCATCACGACTTACGCCATAACGCTCACCCACAATTTCTGCGGTTTCAATCATTGGCATATACAAGCCAGGCTGATTTTTCATCAACCAAGGGCTAGGCGTGGTGAACATATCACCTGTTTGGTTGGTTGAAATAGATTCAACACCACCGCCAATCGCCACATCCATACCGTCAGCAATAATTTGCTTGGCAGCAATACCAATAGCCATCATGCCCGAAGAACATTGACGATCTATGCTTTGACCGGGAACACTGTCGGGAAGACCGGCTTCTAATAAACACTGACGCGCAGTGTTAAAAGCGCTGCTGCCCATTTGTAGTGCCGCGCCCATAATGACGTCTTCCACCTGAGCGGGATCAATGCCAGCGCGCTCTACCGCGTGCTTAATGGCGTGAGCGCCTAGGCTTTGGCCTAAAGTGCTGTTAAATGCCCCACGGTAGGCTTTACCAATGGGCGTACGAGCTGTTGAAACGATGACTGCTTCGCGCATATCAATTCCTTATGTAGTTTTGAATATAGCTTTTGTGTGTGAATTTTATATCTGCAAGCTTGCTTAGCGCCCCAAGCCAATTGCTTAGGGCGGACTCAATTAACGGCTTGCGCTGTTAGCGGCTTGCGCTCTTAGCTGCTTGCGCTGTTAGCGCTGTTAGCGCTAGGCAGCAAAACCAGCAAGACGCTTGGTAATGAGCGCGTCGGCTTCGCCCATAATACGATCCATTAGCTCTTGTACTGATGGAATATCGTAGACAAGACCTGCGACCATGCCGCATGACCAAGCGCCAGCTTCCATGGTGCCTTCCATCATGATCTTTGGATATACGCCAGCTACTTCAGCGGCAATGTCTTCAAACTTAAGATCGGCGCCCATTTCTTGTTCTTTCACCAAAAGACGCTCAACCGCTTCGTTGGTTAAAACGCGCTCGGTGTTACGCAGCGGGCGCATAACCAAACGAGTGTCTAATTCTGAAGCAGCGAGAATCGCTTGCTTAACGTTTTCGTGCACTGGCGCTTCTTTAGTTGCAATGAAACGTGTGCCCATGTTCATACCTTCAGCGCCCATTGCGAGAGAGGCAACTAACGAGCGCGCGTCGGCCATGCCACCGGAGGCAACGAAAGGAATGGTTAGCTCATCCGCTGCTCTAGGTAACAAAATGAAGTTAGGAATATCGTCTTCTCCAGGGTGCCCGCCACATTCAAAACCGTCTACAGACACAGCGTCACAGCCAATGTCTTGAGCTTTCAGCGCGTGTCTGACTGAGGTGCACTTATGGATAACTTTAATGCCCGCCTCTTTTAACTGAGGCAACCATTTCGCCGGGTTGTTTCCCGCGGTTTCTACCGCTTTCACGCCACTTTCAATAATGGTGTTAACCAACCCAGGATAATCAGGCGGTGTAAGTGAAGGCAAAAAGGTCAAGTTAACGCCAAAGGGCTTGTCGGTCATTTCCCGGCAGCGCGCAATTTCATTAGCCAATTTTTCTGGTGTGCCTTGAGTTAGACCAGTGATAATGCCCAAACCGCCGGCATTTGAAACCGCCGCCGCCATCTCTGCCAAGCCAACATAATGCATGCCCCCTTGGATAACCGGATGCTCAATACCAAAAAGTTCCGTAATTCTTGTCTTCATAATGTTACCTCGTAAAATAAAAAACTAGGGTGCAACGACCCTTAACTCCAACCCAATCTGTGCCCTCGACTGGCACTTTTTAGCCAGAGTCCGCAGTTTGCGCGACGCAGATACTGACGAATAGCCCCGCAACCTGTCAACAGATGCCGAGAAACAAGCACCCACCCACTTTTAACAAATTGCCTAAATGAGCGGCTTGATAGACGGCTTAATGATCGGCCTGAGGGACAGCTTAAAAAGACCTCACGCTAAAGCTTCAGCCTAGCCGCCAGTAATGGCAGGTGCTGTCGCCCTTGAAAGGGCTCGGTGCCAATAAAATACGTTGGACTCATCGAGACACCCAGCGCTTGGGCCTGACTCTCAGCAGCTTCTAAAGCGGCCAAACCAGCACTCGCTGCAAACTCAGAAAAGCCATCCACCGAGAGACCCAAACCTTCAAGAACGCCTGCAACGCTGGCTGAAGAATCAATATCCTCTTGCTGCTGCCAAAAGCGGAGCAAAATGGCTTCAACATAATCATCTATATTCACATCCTGTCCTTGTGCGGCAAGTGCCTTGGCCCAAGCCAAGCCAAGCGCCGGAGCGCTGGAGCGCTCTGCGACATACAGGTCTTTCAGTGCATGGGGGGCGTAGCGTTGTATATCTTGACCCACATAAGTGCCACGAATACGACGGTGCATTGCGCCACGGCCCTCACCGTCTACCCAAGAGGCAGGTTGACGCAGTGGCTGGCCTTGGAAAAAGTGCCAATCCAATGCAATGTTTTGGCGCTCCGCCATAGCCCGCGTCCCCGCCAAGGCCAGATAACTTTGCGGCGCTTTGACGTCTATATACACAGGCAATGTCGAATCGGTTGGCGCTTCAGGATCTGCCATGATCTGATCACCATCATCCAGCTCGTAGGCTACATCTGGACGCTCGCCTACTTGACCGCGCAAATACCAACGAATGAGCGGCAAGTGCTCGCGACCAAAAAATTTCTGCGCAGCGACGCTCGCCTCGTTGTCGTTACCTGTTTCTCCAGCCATGGCTTCATTTGGCAATATATATGTCGGCACGCCATAAATACCGGAATCAAATGCGTGCATCTGAAACTGCGCATTGGCTTGTAGCCCGGGCCCTGCTGCGTAGTCTCTGAAACCTTCAACATTTGCCCCCACATCTATCAGCACTTGCTCAACCGCGTCTATGTCTTCGGCGTCGAACTCGCGCCGCCAAAATGGTGCATAAACAGCGTCGATATATTTTTCCATCAGGCTGTTTGGGGCGCACTGTTGCTGCAAGCTCTCTTGCTGCTTGACCCACCACCAGCCAACAGCTGGCAAATCTGTATTCCAAATTTTAACGGTGCCGCGAATTGTCATACCTTTTAAATTGGCGTAACGCCGGCAATCAAAATAGGCATATTTCACACCAGACCACTGCTCTTTGCTGCGGCTTTGCTCGGCGACTTTGCCGCCTTTATCCAGTTTTGCAGTGCCTAAATAACTACCAATGTCCAAAACAAATGGCCGCCAATCTGCGACAACACCCAGTTCCGCCAGCATTTTTCGGGTTGGCTCAACCGCTAGGTAGGCATAAGGACTCTTAAAATCTAGGTAGATGATGAGGGGCACTTGAGCGTCAGTAGAGCTAGCAACCGGGCATTTCAGGGTATTCATTATTCTTTTCCAACTTCTGTCGTTTAGATTTGTCTTTTAGATCTATTATTTAGATCTGTCTTTTTAAATCTATGGTTTAAGGCTATCGCCCACAAGTTTTTCCACTGAAATTTTTTCTAGCAAAATGCTCTTATCCAAAACTTCTTTTGTGCAGAGTGCTTTTTACAAACTGCTTTTTTACCAACTACTTTTTGCAAAAAAGAATGCAAAAAAAGCGC
>QXZU01000114.1 GCA_009886205.1 K189A clade bacterium
AAAGCGGAAGTATACGGTCATCTAAACGCCGTGCCATCCCCTATGCGGTGAACTGATGAATTAACTTTGCGATTACTTTTGCTTGGCTTCTTTTTCAAAGTCTCGTTTTCAAAGTCTCTTTCTGCCTCGCGCTTCGTTCAGAAGGGCATCTAGGTTGGTGCGGGTCTTTGGCGTCTTTCTAGGTCAGCTGTCTAACCAATATGAAAGAATTTCTACCAAAATGGCGCTTCTTTCACCTCAATCATCGTGAGCTTTAAGTTATACTTTGCGCCTTCAGAGCGGAGTTGTCTTTCCCGCCACAAATTTTCAATTTGCCCTATTTATAAGAGGTTTATCCATGTTTTCAGGAAATGAGACCATTGCTGGTTTTGATGAAGAAGTTGCTTCCGCTATTGCTCAAGAAACCGTTCGTCAAGAAGAACACATTGAGCTGATTGCCTCAGAAAACTATGCCAGCCCCAGAACAATGGAAGCTCAAGGCAGTGTATTGACCAATAAGTATGCCGAAGGGTATCCGGGCAAGCGCTATTATGGTGGATGTGAGCACGTTGATAAAGTCGAAGTGCTGGCCATTGAGCGTATTAAAGCATTATTTGGTGCGGACTATGCCAACGTGCAGCCGCACTCTGGTTCCCAGGCTAATGCCGCAGTGTACTTGGCCTTATTAGAAGGTGGCGACACGGTTTTGGGCATGAGCCTTGCCGACGGTGGCCACTTAACCCACGGCGCGTCAGTGAACTTTTCTGGCAAACTTTATAACGCGGTTCAGTATGGTATCGACATTGCGAGCGGCGCAATTGACTACGATGAAGTGGCACGCCTAGCCCTTGAGCATAAGCCCAAATTATTACTTGCTGGCTTCTCTGCGTACTCGCGTCAAATTGACTGGCAGCGGTTTCGCGAAATCGCCGACTCTGTAGGCGCATACCTTTTGGTTGATATGGCCCACGTTGCGGGCTTAGTTGCCGCTGGCGAATATCCGAACCCTGTGCCATTTGCAGACGTTGTGACCTCCACCACCCACAAGACTCTGGGCGGCCCACGTGGCGGCATTATCTTGGCGCGTTCTAACCCAGATATTGAGAAGAAGCTGAATTCAGCGCTCTTTCCCGGCAGCCAAGGTGGCCCGTTGATGCACGTCATCGCGGCTAAAGCTGTCGCTTTTAAAGAAGCGATGACCCCAGAGTTTAAGACTTACCAAGCGCAAACATTGGCCAATGCCCGTGCTATTGCTGCTGGCCTAATGGATCGGGGTTACTCGGTTGTATCAGGGGGGACTGACAACCACTTACTGCTGTTGGATTTGGTCGACAAAGACATCACCGGTAAGGCCGCCGACGCAGCCCTTGGTCGGGCGAATATCACAGTAAATAAGAATGCAGTGCCTAATGATCCGCGCTCACCTTTTGTCACCAGTGGCGTGCGCATTGGATCTCCAGCAGTGACTCGCAGGGGCTTTAAAGAGGCGGAATGTCATATACTTGCAGGCTGGATTGCCGATATCTTAGATGATATTGAAAATGAAGAAGTGAATAAGGCTGTGCAAGCCAAGGTCCTTGAGCTTTGTGGCAGATTTCCGGTCTATCCGAAAAACTAACTCAAGGCTTGAGTCATAGCTCATTCGAAAGGTAACTGGCCATGCATTGTCCCTTTTGTAGTGCAGAAGACACAAAGGTAATAGATTCCCGGCTTGTAACGGATGGCGAAGCCGTGCGCCGTCGCCGGGAATGCCTTACCTGTGGTGAGCGTTACACTACTTTCGAGACCGCCGAGTTGGTGATGCCTCACCTGATCAAAAGAGACGGCCGTAGAGAACCTTTCGACGAAGAAAAGTTGCGCTACGGTTTGTCCAAGGCGCTAGAAAAACGTCCGGTGAGTGTGGACGAAATTGAAACCTCCTTAAATCACATCAAGCATCGTATGCGCTCCACCGGCGAGCGCGAGTTACCCTCGCTGCAAGTGGGCGAAGAGGTGATGACAGAATTACGCGCCCTAGATCCAGTGGCCTATGTGCGCTTTGCTTCGGTCTACCGCGACTTCCAAGATCTGAGCGAATTCGCCGATGAAATTCAAAAACTCAGTCTCGCTAAAGAATCCTGATCAGCTATGAAAGCATCCGACCGACTATATATTCAGGCAACTGTTCAGCTTGCTGAAGGGGGGCGTTTCACCTGCGCGCCTAACCCAACAGTTGGGTGCATCATCACGCGCAATGGTCAGGTTATTGGTCGTGGCTACCACCAGTACGCGGGCCAAGGCCATGCCGAGGTCAACGCAATTGCAGATGCCGGGGGCGATGTGCAAGGTGCCACGGTTTATGTCAGCCTGGAGCCATGCTCCTTCTTTGGTCAAACCCCGGCCTGTGCACAAACACTAATTGATGCTGGCGTAGCCAGGGTGGTTATTGGGATTTTAGACCCGAACCCACGAGTGGCAGGCAGCGGTGTTGCCATGCTCGAAGCCGCCAACATTAAAGTGACATTGTTAGATTTAGCCGAGGCCCGGGCCTGTATCGCAGGGTTTGCTAAGCGCATAACCTCCAACCGGCCTTTGGTGCGCCTAAAAACCGCCAGCAGTATTGACGGCGCAATTGCGCTAGCGAATGGCGAAAGTCAGTGGATTACCGGTCCAAGTGCTAGGGCGGATGTGCAGTACTGGCGCGCGCGCAGCGACGCGGTGATTACTGGTGTCGGCACGGTCATAGCGGATGACCCTCAACTCAACGTCCGTGATGCAAATTACGCGCATTGTCATCAGCCCCTGCGAGTGGTTTTAGATTCCACAGCGCGCACGCCTTCATCTAGCAAGCTCTTGCGCGATGGTCAGCCGACACTGCTTATTCACAGCAACACAACAGACATCTCGGTTAAAGAAACGGAGGTGTCTATTGAAGATCCGCACAGTGTGAGCCGACTTTACCTAAAAGACGGACCATCTGATCTTGCAGCGTTGTTAGATGAGCTGGGCAACCGGGGGTGTAATGAAGTGCTAGTGGAAGCAGGCCCGGGTGTGGTGGGCAGTTTTCTTCAGGCTAACTTATGGGATGAATGGATTTGTTATTTGGCACCCAAGGCCTTGGGCCGCAATGCGCGCCAGTTGGCAGATTTTAATATTGAAAAACTTGCAGATAGCATAGATGCCAAAGTGGTGGATCAGGCTAGAATAGGCGACGACGTGCGGCTGACCCTGCGTCCGACAAGCAAGTAGACCCAGCGCTGGCGCTTGGGGTCGTTTGACAGAACATAAGAGATCAAAAATTACATGACCGATGAAGTGCCCGATCAAGTGGCCGATAAAGCGCCCGAGAAATCACCAAAGAAACCCAATATGTGGGCGCGTCGCAAAGCCCGCAGAGCGTTGGTTCAAGCTGCTTATCAATGGCAAGTGTCTGGCACCAGTATTGCTCAGCTACGCCGAGAGTTTGGTGAGAAAGCGCTAGACAAAGCAGACGCAGATTTTTTCGGTGAAATACTCCACTTGATGATGACCACTACCGCCGATTTAGATGAGCAGCTGACCCCGTTGCTAGACCGGTCGATTGATCAGTTAGATGTGGTTGAGCGGGGCATATTACGCTTGGCCGCTACCGAAATGATCCAACGTATAGACGTACCCTATAAAGTAGTGATTGATGAATATGTTGAGTTAACAAAATTGTTTGGCTCACAAGACGCGCATAAGTATGTCAACGGTGTGTTAGACCAACTGGCACAGACCGCCAGAAGCATCGAAGTTAATGCGGCCAAAGGTAGTGGGCGTGGATGAATTTGCGCTGATAGACATCATCGTAGAAGCCATGGGTGACCGCGCCCAAGGCGAGTGGGTGCATTTAGGCCCAGGCGATGATGCTGCAGTGATTACAACTACCCCCGGCTTCGACCAAGTCGCCTCTATAGATGTACTGGTTCCCAATGTGCATTTCCCCGCACAAGCACCCGCTTTTTTAATTGGTTACCGTGCCCTCATGGTCAGCCTGTCAGACCTTGCTGCAATGGGCGCAGCGCCTAGATATTGTATTGTCGCGCTAACGCTCACCGAAAAAGATGCGGGTGAAGGCGGCTGGTTAGCTGAATTGAGTCGCGGCATGGCGCAAGCTGCCCGAGACAGTGGCACCTATATTTGTGGCGGCAACATGACACGCGGGCCGCTAAATATTGCTGTCAGTGCTCATGGTGAAGTTGCTCGTGGTTGTGAGGTTAGGCGTTCCGGCGGTCAGCCTGGTGACAAGATCTATGTTTCTGGACCGTTGGGTGGCGCCGGTGCCTGCCTGCGCCAAGATATGTTGCTGCCTGTTCTGGCTGACGCGATGAATGAATTGCAAACGGCTTACTACAAGCCCCAAGCGCGATTTGACTGGCAGCAAGGCTTGAGCTCAGCTTCTTGTGCTATCGATATCTCCGACGGCCTGCTGCAAGATTTAGGTCACCTAACTAAGGCCAGTGGCTGTGGGGCGAGACTCATAGAAGAGAACATCCCTCTAGTCACAGGCGCTCAGTTAGAGGACGCGCTCGGTGCGAGCGACGACTATCAACTGCTTTTTGCAAGTACCCAACCACAGCCTGATGCGTTTTACATTGGCGAACTGTGTGCAGAAAAAGGCATATGGATGAAGGGTAAGTCCATAGACATTAAGGGATACAAACATTTCGATGCTTAGTCCAAGTCAAATTTTTCAACCTTCAGTGTTTTGGCTCACCGCATTTGGACTGGGTTTTCTGCGGCCAGCACCCGGCACTTGGGGGTCTTTGGGCGGGTTAGTTTTTTGGTGGTTTTTTCTTGCCCAATTGTCGGTGTTAACACAGCTGTTGATTATTGTTGGCTACTTTTTGCTCAGTTGGTGGTTGTGCAGTCGGCTAATCAATCGCCTTGGTCTGCAAGACGAACCGCAAATAGTAGCGGACGAAGTGGCCGGTGTATGGCTGGCGCTGATTTTTGCTCCCCAGGTTTGGTGGGTGGCATTACTAGCCTTCGGCTTATTTCGATATTTTGATATCGCCAAGCCTGGCGTAGTGGGTTGGCTCGACACCAATGTGCATAGCGGCTTAGGAGTTATGGCAGATGATATGATGGCCGGCTTAATCAGTGCCGGCATTATTTGGTTGGTGCTGCAGGTTTAATTGCGTTTGATTGTAAAACGGGTTTGTTTGCAGGTAGGCCAATTTTTAAGTGAGCGTTAGAAAGTTCTATGCACGGCTCGATTGGCCAACGTCTCAAGCAACGGTGTCTTTAGGTGGTGTTGCTCAAGTAAGGTCAGCGCTTCTTGTAGCAAACGCTCGGCCTTCTTTTTTGACGCCTCCAAGCCCAACAGTCGTGGAAATGTATTTTTGTTCAAGCCCTCGTCTGAGCCGGCAGGTTTGCCCAATACTTCGCTTGTTTGTGTCACATCTAATATGTCGTCCACTACCTGAAAAGCTAAGCCTATCTTTGCGCCAAACTCACCGATTGCTTTGTAAGCGGCTGAATCGGTATCTGCCTCGGCGCACAGCGCGCCTACTTCTAGGGACGATTTGATTAAGGCACCAGTTTTCGCGGCGTGTAACCTTTCCAGTTCTTCAAGCGACAACACCTTACCTTCAGCTTCGATGTCTAAGCACTGGCCGCCAGACATGCCGGGCCAGCCAGCTGCTTTAGAGAGCAGACTAATGATTGTGAGTTTACTTGCCGGGGAAATATCAGCGGCTTCGCTGATGGATTGAAATGCCAGCGAGTGCAGGCTGTCGCCAGCCAAAATTGCGTTGGCTTCGCCAAAGGCGACATGGGTACTCGCTCGACCGTGTCTGAGTTCATCGTCATCCATAGCCGGTAAATCGTCATGGATTAGAGAGTAGGCATGGATAAATTCGAATGCGCAGCTAGCGGGTAACGCTGTCTTATAGTCTCCGCCAAATGCCTCGCAGCTTGCGCAAGCCAGCATGGGCCGAAGTCTTTTGCCGCCACCCATTACCGCATAGCTCATGGCATCCAGCATGGGTTGGGCAATTTGCGAGCTAGTGGGTAGGTGCTGCTTTAGAGACGCTTCTATTTGTTGCTGCAGAGCGACGAGGTCATTAAGCATCTAAGTCGCTTACGTCTAGATCTTCAATAACGCCTTCTGCCGAGAGCATCTTAACTTTCAGTTCTGCTTCGGCTAAGGACTTCTGGCATTGACGAGTTAATAGCACGCCGCGCTCAAACGCCTTAAGCGACTCATCTAGGCTCAGGTCACCGTTTTCCATTTGCCTGACCAGCTGTTCCAGTTCAAGCATTGCAGCTTCAAAGTTAAGGTCATCTTCTTTGCTGGCTGCAGTCTTCTTCTTTTCGGTCATTGTCTTAAGTAGTCCGGTGCGTGCTTACGTTCGTAAAAGCGTATGCTAAACGCTCGCAGTTACTTTGTAACCATTGGCTTATACAAACATTACTATTTTTTTGTTTGGAAGCGCTGGGCCAGCAAATCCAACTTTTCGCGCTTGGCCCCAGCAATGGTCTTAATCGGATTTGAGAGCAACTGCGTGTTGTGATTTTGTGGCTCATAACGCGCCCAGTTGGGCAAGTTGGCCCCATTTGGATTGCCGGTTTTAGCAAAGTTTGTCCAATAGCCGCTCATTGCGCGGGCCATGGCAAAGTCTTCCTCTAACCAAAAGTCCCCAGTTTTACCCACATTGTTAAAGACATAGGCTAAATCACCCGAGTGATAAGCCCCGGTGCTGCGCGGACCGCCGGGTAGGTTTAGGTTCGGATCATCAAACAGGTAAATTTGATAGGCCGGCGGCACATAGTCCATGTAGTAAAGATAGGTAGGCTGGTCAGCATTGTGGTTGTACTGAGCCCAACCGCGCATAGACATGGCCATAAACGCGTCCGTTAGAATTTCTCGCAGCGCCATACCGGGAGAAATAGCCAAGTCCTCGGCGTACAGGGCCTTGAGCTTGGGTGCAGTCTCGGCAAACGTCTTGTTCAGATATTGATCTAACTCAGATTCTGTTAGGGCGTTGTTCAGTGGCAGCAGTTCATGGCCTTCGTTGGCCAATGACCCTACCAATAACGGCACCTTTGCTTGTTGGTTGGCGTTAAATACGTCCACTGGGGCCTCAGGCAGTACCCAACCATCTACCACTATGCGACTGCCCTCGCTCCAAGGACTGTTCTCCATCGCGGACAACAAACTTTGGTTGTCTATGCTGCGAAGTTGTTTTGCGGTTACCTGACTCTCAGAGTCTTGTGCACCTAATTCACCCAGCGCAAGTTGCGCGAGCCGTGCGCCGCGTTGTTGACCGTTAGCGTCGCGTTTTTCTTTCACCAGGCAAGCCGCAGATTGCCCTATTGCCTTATCGAACAAGCCGCTTGCGAGTGGCGAGGCCATTAGCGCGCAAACGCTACTAGACCCTGCGGATTGACCAAATAGGGTCACATTGTCTGGGTTACCACCAAAGCCTTGGATATTTTTTTGTACCCATTTCAGTGCCGCAATTTTGTCCATTAGCCCATAGTTGCCAGTGCTGTTGTGCTCGGATTCTTCAGCAAGTGCAGGGTGGGCCAAAAATCCCCATGGGCCAAGACGGTAATTCACCGTAACAACCACAACACCTTGGCGTGCCAGTTCAGTGCCGTCGAATAATTCAACGTGGGCAAAGCCGCCAGTGTGCGCGCCGCCGTGAAACCAAACCATCACAGGGGCTGTGGCATCGGTTTTTTCCGGTTGCCAAATATTTAGGTGTAAGCAGTCCTCGCTGCGGGGAAATTCACCGCGACTCCAGACAAAGGCATCGTCGCTGTAGGATTGCCAGCAAGCGGCACCAAACGTAGTTGCTTGGCGCACGCCGGTCCAAGATGTCAGATCTTGGGGTGCACGCCATCGCAAATCGCCAACAGGGGGTTGGGCGTAAGGGATGCCGCGAAACACGCCAATACTCGCGTCTGCTTGTGACCATGCGCCCTCCAGCATCCCGTGCTCGGTGGAGACTTGATTGACCCGCTCTTTATTCATATCAGCGCTCATCCCAGCCTCCTTTTCTGTACAACCCACGAGGTTAATCGACAACAAAATTGCCAGAGTGAGATTTATGCGAATCAACTTGGCAATGGCTTGCATATGTATTTCCGTTTAAGTAGTTAACCTTAGGCAAGCCTCTTCGCGCAGGTCGCGCTTAAGGATTTTGCCGGAGGCTGTGCGGGGCAGTGGCTCGTGTTGCTGCCAAGTGTGTGCGGGTACTTTGAAGCGCGCGAGGCGAGTGAGCAGAAACGCATTCAGTTCTTCCTCATCAATAGGCTGATCTGTGTAAATGGTGGTGCCTACTTCCTCGCCCAATCTTTCGTCAGGCACCGCATAGACCGATGCTTCGTGAATGAGTGGGTGCTCCAGTAATGCCGCCTCTACTTCGCCACAACCAATATTTTCACCGCCGCGAATGACCAAATCTTTGATTCGATCGACAATGAATAGGTAGCCTTCGTCGTCCAAGTAGGCAACGTCTCCTGTGCGCATCCAGCCACCGGGTAGAAAGGTTTCTGCGTTTGCATCAGGTCTGTTCCAGTAGCCGCGGAAGACCGCCGTGCCGCGTATAAGTAGCTCGCCTCTGCTCAATGCTGGGAGTTCATTGCCTTCTTCATCAATGACCTTTAATTCCATGACAGCACTGCAACGGCCAGAGCTTTCTGGACGCTCTAGGTAATCTAGTCCGCCAATGCCCGCGCCAATGGCGTTGGTTTCGGTCATGCCCCAGCCGGTGCCGGGCAGCGCTTTTGCGAATGATTTTTCAATGTTGCGCACTTGCTCTGGCGCTCGCGGTGCGCCGCCGCCGCCCACTGACGAAAGCGAACTTAAATCGCGCTGGGAGCGCTGTGCTTCCAACACCAGATCTCCGGTCATGGCAGCGGGTGCAATGAAGGTGGAGATTTTTTCTGCCTCAATCATTTGCGCGGCAATGACTGGATCCCATTTATACATGCAGACCAATTTGCGTTGGTGGCGATAGCTGGCTAGATAGACCGCGTGAGACCCCGTGGCATGAAATAAGGGTACTGCCATGAGCGATGCGGGTGGGTGTGCGGGTGCTTCTGGTGGCTCATCCATTAATGCCACGGCGCTGTGCATATCCAGTTCCCAGCTCATCAGTGCGCTGACTATATTTACGTGGCAAGAGGCAACGCCTTTGGGGTGGCCCGTAGACCCTGAGGTGTAGAGCAGGGTGGCATCGTCTTCGGGTTGGGCGCACTGGCTGGGCATTTCAATTGTCTGGCCACTTTGCTCGAGTTGTTCGATCAGCGTGGCAAGTTCTGGCGCGTTTGCATAAGCAGAAGTTCGTACCGCAATGAGATCAACATTGGGTGGTGTGGCTATCTGCGCGAAGCGAGCGAGCCTTTCTTCGTCGGCGAACAGTATTTTTGCGCCGCTGTCAGTCAGGCCATAGGCCATTTCCTCGGGTTGCCACAAAGCGTTCATGGCCACAGCGATGCCGCCAATTGAGGTGGTTGCCATGAAAGCGAGAATCCATTCAGGGTAGTTACGCATGGAGATCGCCACTCTATCGCCCGGTGCAATACCGTAGTCGTTCACTAGGATCATGGCGATTTTCGAAGCTTCAATGTAGGCCTGATCGAAGGTTAGGCGCTGGTCTTCATAAATGATGAACTCTACATCGCTGCGGCTTTCGGAAAAAAGCTCGCGAAGGGTTGGGGGCGCGTTCTTGAAGCGTAAACATTCTCTACCAAAGACGCTGCCCGGTACCAATTCGTAAGGCTGCTCTGCCGCAGTTAATTCTTTTAGCACTTCAGCTCTTGTTCGCTCAGACACCCAACTCTCCCCTTAATCTAATATCACTCTCTCGCGAGCTAATCTAAAGGCATATCTTGATCTAGGCAACAGCGACCGGATGACTGTTTTGCGCCATCTTTAAGAGATCGACGCTGTATGCACGCAAAGCGCTGATAGCGTTCAAAGACTTATCTTTTTTCGCTGCCTGAGAACAGTATTTTCACCTGCCTACGTATAAGTTGGGTATTTCGAGGCAAAATTCAAAAAATTCACCTCCAGACAATCTTTGGCATGCTATTACTTAATTAGTTCAAGTCAGATGTGACCGTCTTTTTCGCGCAACACAAAGTGTGCTAATAAAAATAAATGCGTAAGTTATGAAAATAAAATCAATACTGCCTGTAGTCATTCTGCTGGCCTTTGTCGGATTGTCCGGTGTGCTAATGAATGCTCGTGAAGCACCGGAAAAAATTGCAGTAGAGCCACCAAGTTTGCTTGTAGATATTGCTACAGCCAATCGGCAGCCTGTGGAATTCTCCATTAGCTCTCAGGGCACTGTAGGGGCGCGTACTCAGACTAATCTCATGGCTGAAGCGTCAGGCCAGATCATTGAAGTGTCTGAAGCATTTGTCAGTGGTGGGTTCTTTAACACCGGTGACGTGCTTGTGCGCATTGATCCGAGAAATTATCAAAGCGCGGTAAAAAGAGCCCGTGCCAATGTTGCAAAGGCTGAGACATTGCTGGCGAAAGAAAGCGCGTTAGCCGGTTATGCCAAAGAAGACTACAAACGTCTATTGAAGCTAAAGCCAGGCACTGGCCCGGCCTCAGCCCTTACCCTGCGTAAACCCCAACTCTTAGAAGCGGTAGCGGAATTGCAGTTTGCTGAAGCAGAATTAGAGAAAGCCGAAGGTGATTTAGACCGTACGGTTATTCGCGCTCCGTACATGGGTATGGTGCTTGAGAAGCGCGCAGATGTGGGCCAATTTGTGAATATGGGCTCTGCGCTGGCCACCACAGTGGCGGTTGACGTTGCCGAGATCAGGCTGCCCGTTACCCAGCGTGACTTAGCTTTCTTAGATATCAGCAAGATTCGTCGCGGTGACCCATTACCTGTGGTGGTATCCGCCGAGTTGGGTGGTACTAACTTCACTTGGCAGGGGCAAATTACCCGTTCTGAGGGTGTATTTGATACCACCAGTCGAGTCCTTTATTTGGTGGCGCAAATTCAGGATCCCTATCAGTTGCTGAGCGAAAGCGAGGCAATTCCGCTACTCATTGGCACCTATGTTTCAGCGCAAATTACGGGCAGGTCCGGCGGTGATTTATTTCTTATTCCGCGCCATTCCCTGCATCGAGGCAAAACTCTTTGGCTTGTAGACGATCAGCAGCAGATTCAACCTAAAGACGTGTCCATAGTGCGCTCGGATGAGTCGTTCTTCTACATAGACGGCGGTATACCTGAGGGCGCGCAATATTGCGTAACCCCTTTAGATAAGCCGTTGCCCGGTCAAAAAGTTAGAGTGAACGGCTAAGTCATATGTCTGAAAAGAACGTCGCAGAAAACTCAAAGGTTCCTCCTGTGGTTGATGTCATCGGACCACCGCCAGGTATTATCGGGTGGTTTGCTTCCAATCATGTAGCGTCAAATTTGCTCATGGTGTTTATTTTTGCTTTTGGCTTGTTGGCCATTTTCGATCTGAAAAAAGAAAGCATGCCGTCCATAGTCTTCGATAGGGTCAGCATTAATGTCGCCTATCCCGGCGCTGGTCCAGAGGAAGTTGAACTGGGCATTGTTGTAAAAATTGAAGAGGCGCTCAATTCAATTGAAGGCATTCGAGAAATAAGAAGTACCGCTAGAGAGGGTATGGCCAGCGTAGACGTTCGAGCCAAAGTTGACTTTGAAATTGCCGAACTAACAGATGAGATAAAACTGGCGATAGACAGTATTTCTACCTTCCCACTAGACAGTGAACGGCCTGTTATTTCAAAAGTAGAGCGGAAAATGCAGACGCTGCGCGTGGCGGTCTCTGGCAACTTAGACGAAACCGCAATGAAGTATCTTGCGGATGACATCAAGGACGAAATTACCGCTTTGCCAGAGGTGACTTACGCCTCAATACTGGGTGGGCGCGATTTCGAAGTTGCTGTCGAAATACCTGAAGATCGGTTGCGCGAATATAACTTGTCGTTATCTGAGGTGGCGCAAATCATAAGGCGTTGGTCTGCCGATATTCCAGGCGGCACGATAAAGTCTGAAGCAGGATCCATTCGCCTGCGCGCTATGGGGCAGGCTTATTCAGCGCAGGAGTTTGAAAACATCATTATGCTTACCAATGCCGATGGTTCCATTTTGCGCTTGGGTGATATCGCGTCGGTGACTGACGGTTTTGTTGAAGAAGAATTCTATGCGTTCTTTAACGGCAAGCCCAGTTTAGCCATTGAAGTTCAGTCCACGGACCAAGAGAGCGAGATTAAAATAAGCGATGCAGTGCACGCGTATGTTGAAGCGCGTCGAGCGACTCTGCCTTCCGGTATCAGTTTAGATGTTTGGGCAGACAGCTCTTTCTATTTGAAAAGCCAAATCGATATGTTGGTAAAAAACATGATGCTCGGCGCTGTTTTAGTTTTTGTAGTATTGGGCCTTTTCCTGCGATTGCGCATGGCCATTTGGGTGCTAATTGGCCTGCCCATTGCATTTTTTGGCGCTGCATTAATGATGCCTTGGGTGGATGTCACCATCAATATCATCAGTCTATTCGCCTTCATACTGGTCCTGGGTATTGTAGTTGACGACGCTATTATTATTGCGGAGAGCGTTCACACTCAGACTGAAAGAGATGGCTACAATTTGCACAACATTGTCGCTGGTGCACAACGCGTTGCGGTGCCGGCAACATTTGGCGTGCTCACGACCATTATGGCTTTCGCGCCAATGCTGCTGGTTACAGGCCCGCCCTCAAGTTTGACTGCTGCAACAGCGTGGGTGGTGATATTTTGTCTGTTGTTTTCGTTGGTTGAAAGCAAGCTTATTCTGCCTTCCCATTTAGCTATGTTGCCGCCGCCGAAGCAAACCAAGCGTGGTATCCCAGAGTGGGTTAACGATAAACTTCAGCGGTTTGTGAAGTCTGTGTATCAGCCTTTTGTTCTGCGAGCTATTGAATTCCGATACGCAACCGTTGCTACCTTTGTTGGCATGATCATGCTTGTGCTGGGGTTAATGTGGGGTGGATTTATAAAATATGGCTTTTTCCCTGATATAGATCAGCCGATATTACGAGCCTCTGTTGAGGTGCAAGAGGGTTCTCCACCTGGTTTGGCTCAGCAGGTAGTCGACCGCATGTACAACAGCGCACTACGCATAGAGAATGAGATTATTGCCGAATCGCCGACAAGCACCGGCTTTATACAGAATGTGCTCGCATTTGTAGCGCAAGACAAGCAGGGCTTTATTCTTATCGAACTTTTACCTAACGAGCAGTTGCAGGTTCTGCCCGAAGAGATAGAGCGTCGTTGGCGCGAAGATGTTGGTGAAATTGCTGGCACTACTGAATTGAAATTTATTTCCAAAGAGCAAATGGGCGGCGCGCCAGTGTCATTTAAGTTGCTTGGCAAAAATACTTTACAGTTGGAGGCTGCGGCTGCGGAACTACAAAAGCGTCTATCTTCTGTTGCTGGCGTTTATGAAGTGGCAGCCTCGGTAAACGAAGGCCCGCAAGAGTTGAGTTTGAAGATAAAGCCTACTGCTGAAACTTTGGGTATTACGTTAGTGGATTTAGCCAGCCAGGTGCGTGAAGCATTTTATGGTGCAGAAGCCCAACGCTTTCAACGTGACAGCCAAGAAATTAAAGTTATGGTGCGGTATCCCAAGAGCGAGAGGCGTTCTATTGGTGATCTGGAAGGCATGTGGATCAAGGTGCCTAGCGGTCAGGAAGTGCCCTTTTCCGCTGCGGCAGAATTCGAGCTGGCTCAAGGTTACGATGTTATTCGACGTATTGATAAAGAGCGCGCGGTGAACATTAGCGCCAACGTCAATACAACTATAGTGGAGTCTAACGATGTGTTGCGTCAGGTAAGAGCAAGTTTTGAGTCAATTTTGGCCAGAGACTTCGCTGGTGTCTCCATGGAGCTAGACGGTAGTTCTAAGGATGAGCGCGCCGCCATAAGTGAGCTTTGGATCGCCGTCTTTTTTGTGCTGGCCGGTATTTATGCATTGCTTGCTGTGCCGCTGAAATCTTATCTCCAGCCTTTGATTATTATGTCGGTGATTCCCTTTGGCTTGATTGGCGCTATATTGGGACATTTTTTCCTCGGCAAAACTGTTAGCATCATTTCTCTGCTCGGATTTATTGCATTGGGTGGTGTAGTCGTGAACGACAGCCTAATTATGGTGGACTTTGTAAATAAAAAGGTGCGTGCTGGTATGTCCCATGCACAGGCTTCTGTCGAGGCGGGGACGGAAAGGTTCAGACCAATCATTTTGACCTCGCTAACAACATTCTTCGGTTTGGTGCCTATTTTGAGCGAAACCTCTACTCAGGCACAGATGATTATTCCAATGGCTATCTCGCTCGCATTCGGAATTTTGTTCGCCACAATTATCACTTTGATTTTGGTGCCGGCGCTTTACAACATATTCGCTGACTTTATGCCGGATACTCGCCGGTCTGCCAGCGCGCAAGCGCAACCGGCCTAATTATTGCGGACGGCTCTGGCAGCACCAGAGCAAATAGGCCAGTATCTGACTGACGAAAAAGTATCTGAGCATTGGGCTAATAGAGGGGCGATATGAGCGATAAAGATCAAGAGGTTTGGGACGGTGAACTAACACCGGAGTTAATTGCAGAACTGCAAACTATGGACACGCCAACGGTATGTAATGCGCTTGAACTCATAGTGCCGAAGCGGCGTGGTTACGGGTTTACCACCAAGCATTTGGTTTGTACTCGCCCAGAACTGCCGCCCATGGTGGGCATTGCGCGCACAGCTACTATAAGAGCTGCGCATCCGAGCGATCTTAATGGCGCTGATGCGAGAGCGTTGTCGGATGCCTACTATGCCTACATCGATCAAGGTTCAAAGCCCAGTGTTGTGGTGATTCAAGACTTGGACGGCCATGGCGGCTATGGTTGTCTATGGGGCGAAGTGAATTCCAATATTCATAAAGGTTTCGGCTGTGTTGGGCTAGTGACCGATGGCGGAGTTCGTGATTTGCCTGACATTGCGCCGGGTTTCCAAATGCTTGCGGCCAGTGTTTTACCGTCACACGCTTTCGTTCATGTTGTAGATTTTTCTAGGCCAGTGGATGTGGCAGGTATGCGGGTTGTAGACGGTGATGTAATTCACGCAGATCAGCACGGCGCGGTGGTTATACCGCATAGCGCCGTGACTCAGGTTAAAGCAGCAGCTGAGAAAATTGCGCGCCGCGAAGCGGTCATTATTGACGCCGCCCAGCAACCAGATTTTGATATTGAAAAACTGCGCCAAGCTCAGGGTGACGCAGCAGAGATTCATTAGCAGAACTTAGTGGCCGCCGACCGCTGACTAGCCAATGGCTATGGGGCCTCTATAGCCTTCAGTGCAGCCAGCCTTGCTGCCTCAAACTCATCGCCAGCGTACCATGCGGGAAAGTCTGTTTGATTAGCCAAAACCCATCCGGTGTAAAATCCAAACTGCGCATCTTCCACCATGCCGTCAAATAGCCAATCACTGGTGATCTCGTCACTGGGTTGATGATAATTTTTGTTGGTATAAATTTCGTTAAACGCTTTGCCTGCTTCTATGCCGCCATTGCGTAAATCTTCTCCCCCTTCAAAGTTAAGTGAGGGCACGCCAATTTTCGCCAAACTAAAATGGTCAGAACGATAAAAGTAACCTTTACTGGGGTCTTGGTCGCCTTTGATCACTCGGCCTTGCAGGTCCGCTGCTTTTTGCGCAGCTTGGTCTACGGTTGACCGGCCAAATCCTACATAGGAAATATCAAGCGAGCGTCCGTTGATTTGCGCACCATCCATATTTATTGCGGCGGCTATTTTACCGGGTGCAACTGGTGGATGCTGGGCGAGATATTTGGAGCCAAGTAAGCCCTGTTCTTCGGCGCCTACAAAGGCAAATAATACTGATCTTTTGGATGTGTTAGGCAACTGAGTGAAGGCCTTGCTGATGGCTAAAACCGAGGCAACGCCAGTGGCATTGTCCAGCGCGCCGTTATAAATCACGTCCTCGTCTGCTGATGAAGCAACACCGATACCTAAGTGGTCGTGGTGGGCTGTGTAAATAATCACCTCGTCGCTCAAGTCGCCGCCGGGTAGGCGCGCTAAGACGTTGGCAGAGGTATTAGTTGTGATGGTTATGGGTAGGGTTATGTCTGTGGTTATGGGAATGTTGACCGGTTGAAAATCTCGGCTTTGGGCTTGTTGTCTTAAACTGTCTAAATTTTGCCCAGCGCTTGCTAACAGGTCGGACATGCTGGCGTTACTCATCCAGCCTTTCACTTCTAGTGTAGGTTCGCCTTCGTTGGGTAGTTCAAATTGCGGCCCGGTCCAAGAGGTTTGTACCACTTGCCATGGGTAGCCTGCGGAGTGGTCAGTGTGAATTATGATGACCCCCGCTGCGCCGAGCTTGGCCGCTATCTCATATTTATAGGTCCAACGCCCGTAGTACATACGCATCTCGCCGCCGAAAAGATTGGCGTCCCAGTCAGGGTCGTTGTTCATCATGACCAGTACCTTGCCGCTGACATCTACGCCTTTGTAGTCGTCCCAGCCATATTCGGGTGCTTGAATGCCGTAGCCAACAAAAATCAATTGAGCTTGTTTCAGGTTTGCTTCTAGCGCTTGCTTGCCTCCGGCAACAATAAAGTCGCTGCTTTGTTGGTAAGTCTGTATGCCATTGGGTGTTGTGAAAGACCAAGTGTCAGGTTGCTGAGCATCTAGGGCAATAAGTTCAAAGGGTTGTAGCCAAGAATTATTTTCCGCGCCAGGGGTTAGGCCTAATGCTTTCAGTTTGCTGACTAAATAGGCTTGGGTCATGCGGTCACCCTCGGTGCCGGGGCCTCTACCGCCGTAGGCGTCAGATGAAATCTCTTCTATGTCTGCGCGAATGTCGTTTTCTTTAATATGAGTTGCGGCGTCCACTATCGCTTGAGTTATGTTGAGCGGTTGCTCTTGAGTCGCTTGGGGTTGGCAGGCACTGAGCAGAACCGGTAGTAAAAGAATGAGGGGTAAATGGGGAGTCCTAATTGAAAGCATGGTGACACCTGTAATTTATTGACGAATGAACACTTAACTACTTGTAGAGTGAAAGGATACCTGTGCGTGGCAAGGGGGCATAGACCACTGGGTTAATGATTACTGCCCAAAATTTTATCGATTTTTTGCTACCTTTTCGTTTTGCGTCTACCAATGATAGTCCCCCTGCGGAAGTCTACAAATTTCACTGCGCTGGGGTTTATACTCAAGGAAATGTTGAGATAAAGAATTTGAGGAGAGGCAATGTCAGATCAGCAATATCCATTAGAGGGCTTAAAGGTTTTGGATTTTTCGCGGGTGTTGGCCGGCCCTTTTGCTGGTCGGATGCTTTGTGATCTTGGCGCTGATGTGGTCAAGGTAGAGCCGCCCGATGGCGATGTCACTCGTCTTTGGGGCAAGGTGATACAAGGCTTGCCTGGCTATTATCACCAGCAGAATGCGGGTAAACGTAATATCTGTATGGATCTTCGTGCGCCGGGTGCAAAAGAATTAGTTTTTGAGCTGGTTAAAGAAGCGGACATCTTGATTGAAAATTATCGTCCAGACGTGATGCCCAGATTGGGCCTTGGTTACGAGGCGCTGAAGGCCATTAATCCAAAGCTCATTATGCTGTCTATCTCTGGCTTTGGTCACGGTGGACCTGAGTCTCATCGTCCTGCCTATGCACCTATAGTTCACGCTGAAGCGGGACTTATGTATCGCCAAGCAGATCGCGGTGGGCTGCCATTTAATGATTTACCATTGTCTGTAGCTGACACCAATGCCTCGTTGCATGGTCTAGTGGGCTTGCTCGCTGCGGTTATTTTGCGCCAGCGCACAGGGTTGGGGCAGCATATTGATATTGCGATGATTGACGCCACTGTGGCTACAGATGACCAAGTGCACTACGCTGTTGAAGACGCGGAGGATACTGCCGGCTTGCCCAACGACACTTGGGAAACCGGCGCGGGGCCAATTCTTTTGTCCGCAGATTTTCGTTTTTTGTGGCAACAGCTGACGAAGTTGATGGGTGTTAAAGATCCTACGCACAAAGAAATGGAATTAGCGGAAAAAATTCGCATTCGTCGGCAAATTGTCGCTGAGTACTTAGCGAGTTTGCCTACATGGGCCGATGTTGAAGCGTCTATGGGTAAAATGAATTTGGCTTGGGGCCAGGTGCGCAATCCAGCTGATTTACAGCAGCAACCAACGGTGGCAGCGCGCGGGGCTATTGTGCAAATTGATGATCGGGCTGGCGGTACGCGTCCTGTAACTCAGTCGCCTTATCGATTCTCTGCCGCTAAAAGTGGTGTTAGAGGTCCAGCACCGCATAGGGGTGAGCACAATGTTGAGGTCTTGGCCGGTTGGCTAAATAAGACTGCAGATGAGGTAGGCGAGTTGCATACCCAGGGTGTTCTGAAATTAGACGAAGAGTTTGTAAAGTAGAAAGTAGGGTGGTTTGCAGCCAAGGCTTTTTGCTCTGAGGCATGGCCTCCAAAACATAGATGCTTAGACATAAACGCTACTTTTGGTAAATGTTATTGGCAAAAAAAAGCCCCGCTATTGCGGGGCTTTTTTTGTCTTCGGTTTTAACCGCCGAATGAACGCTGGAAGTCTACACCCCACGTACGGGCCTGCAGTAGCGTACCTTGTAGACGGAAATTTTCTTCATGATTAGCTTGAGATACTTCCCGGAAGTTAACTTCGTCAGTCAAGTTGTCAATGAAGAATCTAACCCGCGTCTTAGCGTCAGCTGACGCCCAGATTAGGCTGGTGTCTACACGACGGCGTGCTGGGATCTTGTCGTAAGCACGCTCGATTGAGTTAGTGTTGTAGTCGCCTGTATAAGAGAACGCGCCATTCAGTGACAATGATGCATCTGAAGGAAGTATCCATCTGTAATCCGCCCACATAGTGAACTTATGCTCTGGAATGCCCTTCAAGGAGCTACCATTAAGGTTATGGCTGGTTGCGCCGAACAATGGCACTGGTGCTAAATGGTTTTCATCTTCAAGTAGGAGTACGTCATCTTTATACTCGGTTTTGGTGAAACTGTAGTTAGCGTTAATGGTTAATGCATCTGTTGCCAACCATACACCTTCAATTTCAAAACCAGTGTTTGAGGTATCGCCTGTGTTTACTGGGATATCTCGTGATGTATTTGTAAGAGGATCAAGTACATCTACTTGGTCTTGGTAGTTTTCGTATTGGTAGGTGTAGACCGCACTGAACAGTTGCACAGTACCATCAAATAACTGGGTCTTATAACCTAATTCATAAGCGGTCACGTTTTCTTTGTCGTAAGACAAAATGCCGACTGGCGTGCCACCTGCGCCGCCTACGCGAGCATCTAAAATACCTAAGCCGTATCCACCTGCTCTGTAACCAGTCGTGACATAGCCATAAATTAGGGTGTCAGCATTAGGCGTCCAGTCTAGGTTTACTCGGAACGAGGTATCGCTCCAAGTTTGGCTGTCGGAAGCGAGTGACGCCACACCCATGGGAACGCCCATTAGTCTAAGTGGGTTGGCGCATGTTGTGGAATCTAGCGCGCATGTGGGCGCTATCGGGGCGTTTGGGTTACCGGTAGGTGTTGCTGCGCCCATATAGAAGTTGGTCCACGCTAAGTCGGTAAAGCCCGCGAATGCAGCGGCGGGAATACCTAATGCTGGAATGCCTGTTACTGCTGGGCTGCGTAAAACTTGGCCGGCGGTTAGGCCGCCAGTGCCAGGAACTACAAAGGTGGGTGAATCGAAGAATGTCCACGGGAACATTAATTCGGCGTAAGCGCCACGATTCTCGCTAACGTTCTTTTCGTCTTCGGCCCAACGTAAACCTACAGTCAGCGCCCATTGGTCATTGAAGGTATAAACACCTTGCGCGTAAACGGCTTTTTGTTCGGTTTTGTTGGTGTTGTTGTGTCTGTAGGCATAACCGTCGCCGAAAACGTCGCCGCCCCAAACACCTAGAACTTGTCTGTTCATAGCTGGTGTATCTAGCGTAACAGGGGTTGAACTGATGCCCAATGCAGGCAGGAATGCTCCCAGTGTTCCGTAGTTAGCAGCTTGGTCAATGCGTCCTTGAGAGCTTTCATCTGTGATTGTGAAATCTTGTAGGCGCGAACTCTTGAAGTAGTACAAACCAGTAGTTAGAAACAGATTATCGCTAACGTCCCAAAGCAACTGAAGTTCGTGGGAATAGCTGTAAATGTCCTCTAATACGGTGTTGCCAAAGTCAGTGATTTCACTATTAGAGTCATCTGTATCAATGTCGTAGGTGTAAGCGAAGTCGCTGTAACCAAATGAGTATTTAACGGTCGCCGCTTCAGAGGCATCCCATGTGATAGTGGTTGACGCACCGCGTTGGTCAAAACCTTCTCGGTTGTTGCCGTTGGTGAGTAGCTCATGGCGGACCTCGTCTAGATCGCCGTCACCATTTAAATAGGCGTTTGAAGCGTATGCAGGGTTCGGTCTGCGTGGCGCAAGATCTACGCCAGGACGGTTGTTTGCACCGTAGGCCACGGCGCCATTGTTTGGATTTGTAAACATTTGTGCGCCAGCAGTTCCAGCTGTTACTGCACGTAAACCCTGAGCATAAACATCTGTTACTCGAGTGCCGCGCGAACTCCCCCAGCCTTCGTTGATAAGCGCGTCTCCGCCAATAACCCGATCAGAGTTGCGGTCGTTGAAACGAAAATCTACTGAGATCGAGTCGGTAGCAGTCCACTCGAACATCAGTGCATTATTGATGTCGTCAGTAGAATCTGTGCCGGGCATGCCTAGGACGCTGCCTAAAAGTGGGTCGTTCTTGCGCTTAGACGTAGTGAAACGTGCTTTTAGGGTATCAGTAAGTGGGCCGGAAACGACGCCGTACATTTCTTGGTTGTCACCTTTGCCAAGTTGTACGCGAACCATGCCGGTGAGTGTTTCCGTTGGACGCTTGGTGATGTAGTTGATCGCGCCACCAATGGAGTTACGTCCGTACAAGGTGCCTTGTGGGCCACGCAGAACTTCGATTCGCTCAATATCAAACAAGCCATTTTCTGTAAGAGCTATCAGTGAATCTTCTGAGTAGATTCCGTTGTAATAAGTAGCAACACCTGGGTCTCCGCCGAGTGCTCTAAAGTTACGACCAACGCCGCGAATACGGATGTCGTAGTCGTCACGAGTAGTTGCTGGAATGTAGTTTACAAATTCATTGGCATTTTGAATGCCCATGTCTTCTAACATTTCCGTGCCAATAGCGGTGATGGAAATTGATGTATCAGAAACCGTTGATTCAACTTTTTCTGCGGTAACAACAACTTCTTCTATGCGTCTGTTTGAACTTTCATCGTCAGCTGCAACAGCTCCGAATGAAAATAAAACCAAACAAACACTTATAGTGCTTACTAAGACTCTTATCATTATTTTCCCCTAGTGCCAGGTATTCAAAGTACCTGTGCTTATTTTATGTCAACCATTAACTAACTATCGTCAACGGTAGCCAAGGTTAGTTTTTTTTTCGGGAAATTCAAACCTTTAAAGAGGTATTTTTTCGGGCAAAATGAGAATGTGTGTAAAAAAATAACAATTGGTCCGGTGATGGCACTAGTTTGGCGCAACTATGTCCACTATAGAGAGCTATCGGAGTGTTTGTCAGTGTCCGGATAAGTAACATCCACAATCAAAAGCGGTCCTGAATGGCCTCTATTGCGCTCGGTTTTGGGTAGTTGGGCTTTGAGGGTAATTTGCCAAGCGCGCTATTGCGAATACCACTTAGAACACTTTTGATATACAAATACTTACTCCACTGTCGCCAGAAAATCCTGATTCTCAGCTTTATAAATTTGTAGTTTGTAGATGAGTTTTCGTTTTGCTGGCAGATCTGAGACCAAACCTACCCATTTACCAGCAGCGTTGTATTGCACGGCAAGCGACATCTCGTCTGTTTCAACGCGATAGCTTGTCTCAGCAGCATCTTCAGTTGGGCTTTCCGGGTATATGGATACGGGTACCAACTCGCCAGTCTGGCCGTTGAGTAATTCACTTTGTGCAACGAAGGTCGGTGCCCAGTAGGCGAAGGGCACAATGCATTGAGTGTTATGAATTTCATTGGTGGGGGCGTCAACCGCAAAACCTTGGGGGGTCAGATTACCCTGCAAAGAAAGGGATTTGTCTTTGATTTGCGTATCGCTGGTGATCTTTTGCAGACAATAATTGTTGTCGTATTCTTCAATCACCGCATGCTCATAGGAAAACAGGGTAATGCCAAGGAGTTTGTATTCGAACTTTGCTTCGCCCTCAAGCCGAATGCCAGAGGTGTGGTAGTAGGCTTTGAACGAATGATAGCCGACTTCCTTTTTGTCAATAAATGCTCTGAAGCGCCAAGTTTCTGTTTTGGCGTTAAAGTTTTCCTGCGCCGGCTCGCCCTGAGCATAGCTGGGATGGTCAGAGGGATGGTCAGAGGGATGGTCAGAGGGAAGGTCAGAGGGATGGTCAGAGGGGTGGTCAGAAGAGGTGGCATCGTTAGCGCTGACATCGGGTGCCACGGAGAATGTAACGACACCTGCGATTAGGAGCTGTCGCCACGGGAAAAAACTAGAAGTGCGCGTTACGTAGTCGGTATAACCGGGTCTTCGCTGCTCGATATCTGATTCCATACGCTTTACACCAGTAAAGCGGGTGAGCAAAAAGGTCAAAAGGGCCATTGCCAATACCGGCCACCAGACGCTGTGATGCATAGAGATAAGGCAAATGCCAAGCCAAAAAAGCCATTCGCCAAAGTAATTTGGATGTCGGCTGAATTGCCATAAGCCAGAGTTGAGAACTGCGCTGGCTGGCATGTCTGCTCTGAAGCGAGTCAGCTGCAAATCTGCGACTATTTCAAAAACAAGACCGCTCAAAGCTATCGACAAGCAAAACCACTGGCTCCAGCCGGCTTCACCCGAATAGCTAAGGATGGGGAGCAGCACCAGACTCACACCCCAAGCCATGAGCGCTTGGGGCAAAAAAATGATGTAGAGGCTGGTGTAAGGGAATCTGTCGTCCTTGGTGTTACGCACTGTTGTGTAGCGATGATCTTCGCCTTTGCCGAATTGTCGCACCACAATATGCATGGCCAAGCGCAGGCCCCAGATGATAATCAGCCCAAGCAGCGCTGTGGCAAACAAACTGTCTTGCCCACTAACCGTGTAGAAAATAACGGCGGCAACAACGTGGTAAAGGGGCCAAAATATGTCAGCAACGCTAATGTCGTGTTGCTTGAGTGACCAAAGCCATACAAATGCGGCGAGCCCTTGGATAGCAACTAAGGCGAGCAGTGCAGACAGCATTTGAACGCGCTACTCGGCTTGGAAGCGTTTGTTAACTGCCCTGACGACCCCACCCAAGAAGGGTACGTGGGAGTAAAAGCCGAGACCTGAATCCCAAAAGTCTTGGTGTAATACGACCTGACCTTGCTCGTTGAAGCGCAGGTGGGTAATGCCCAAAGTATCGCTTTCGACCGTGCGAATGATGGGTTTGAAGGTCGCCCGCATGGACCAGACTAAATAGACATCCGCGCCCGATACCAGTGTTTGATGCATCTCTACATTCACTGTCGTACCGGCTTTGCCTAGACCGTCGAAATGAGTGACGACCTTTTCTCTGTCTCTTGTATGCATCAGCGCGTCACTGAAATGTAATTCCTCGGCGTAGAGTTCGCGTGCGGTAGCTGCCGCACCTGGTTGTCCAAGGCTCATTAAGAACTGGGTGAATTCATTAATCGTCTCCTCTTCGACTGTTCGGTCTCCCGGGAAGTCGCTCAGAGCTTCTCTATAAGCATCTGGATAAGCGGAGTTACTTTTTTCTGATTGAGAGGCGCAACCGAGGCCGGTGACGATGACAAGTGCGGTGAGTAAGTACGTAATTTTTTTCATGGACGTAGCATAGACACGCTTTCGTGAAGCAGCGGTGACGGGGATTTTTTTCTACTTCACGGAATCTTCACGCCGGGGCGTAGAAAGTCGCGAGGTGAAGTTCGCAAACGCATAGAAAGAAGCTGAAATTTCGTTATTTGAATACGCTGCGCTTGCTCCAAAAGTGTCGCCTGGCGTGTGAAAATGCGCTGCTTAGTTTCGCTGCGTTGCTGCTTTGGCTCATCCAAGCCTATTCAATTCAGGCGCCAAACAAAAAATATGCCAAACGCTACCCGTACTCAATGGATCAAAACAAAGGAATCATAATCAGTGACGCTTTCAGATTATTTATCTAGCAGCAAATTCGTAAACGCGTTGTTCCTCAAGGTCGCGTGGGTAGCGTGTGTGGTAGGCGGAAACAGCTACGGACTTGGCGTTGTGTTCGCCATGCTGTGCCTAAATATATATCAACGAAATATTGCTGCTGACTGGCCCTACGCGGTAGGTCTGGGGTTGTTTGGTTTGGTGTTAGACAGTGCTTGGATGCATTTCGGCGTGTTGGATTATGCCTCATCAGCGTCTCTGTCTATTGCAGGCATCACGCTAGCGCCGCTATGGATTGTGTTGTTGTGGGTAGCTGTGGGGCTGTCGCTCAACCACGGGCTGATATTTTTTGTTGAGCGCCCTTTGATTGGTGGCTTGTTGGTTGGTGCTAGTGCACCCTTTTCTTATATGGCGGGTGAGCGGTTCGGCGCTGTTGTCATACCCTCTTATGAAAACTTGGTCGTTCTTGGCCTAGTTTGGTTTGTGGTGTATTGCGCGCTTTTCAGCTTAACAAAGTACGTCAACGGCAAAACTGCGGAGCAAGACGATTCCGCACCTGCCGCTCAGTCCATTTGAATTAGCCATGAAGACACGCATTGTTAATATTTTTACGCGCACAACTTGCGCCCAAGCGATGCCACCTTGCTTTAAGCTAGGTACTGGGCCTTCCACTGCAACAGGTGAGTTTTGAAAATTCAAAGAACCAGGCTGAGTACTAAATTAGGGCGCGTGTTTGCTTTGCAAGTTGCACTTGTCAGCCTTGCGGTGGCCGCAGGCATATTTGTTACAAATACGATTGTTGACGATTTCTTAATCAACGAAGCGCTAGAGGATGAGGCCAGTCATTATTGGGGGCTTTATCAGGAGAATCCCGGACAAGCGCTGCCAAATACCAATAATATGGTCGGCTATATGTCTGACGGTGAAGATTTATCCGCACTGCCCGAGGCCCTTCGCCCGCACCAGCCCGGATTTCTTGGTCGTGTTGAACTGGGTGATTCTAGCCCAACACTTTATGTCAGTCAGCAAGCGTCGGGGATGGGGCCTAGATTGTATTTGTTATTCGCCAGCGAAGACGTCTCCCAGTTAGCGTTTCTATTTGGCATTCTGCCGCTGTCTATTGCGCTTCTACTGATCTATGGCTTTTCATTCTTAACTTACAGGCTTTCTCATCAAGCGATTTCGCCACTGGTGCAGTTAGCCGACTATTTAGAAGAATTTCGTTTTGGCGATTTCAACCAGCCCGCGGTAGACCTTGGTGATTTGCGCAGAATTGCCAATCCTGAAGTGGATGTCATGATTGACGCCATAGACAGTTTTGCTGAGCGGTTGGATACATTTATTGAACGTGAACGTATTTTTACACGAGATGCGAGTCATGAGTTGCGCACGCCTATTGCCGTGTTCAAAGGATCCCTAGATTTACTACAACTTAATGCGGAACGCCCTGAAATGGATGTCAAAGCACTAGACCGAATGCGTCGAACGGTTGAAGACATGGAGGGGTTAATTGGCACTATGCTGTTGCTTGCGCGGGGTGAGGAAGTGGCCCGGCGTGGTGAATCGACACTGATTAACGATCTGGTTCCCAACCTGACAGAGCAGCTGACGCCTTTAGCTCACGAGCGTGGCATTTCGCTGCTCAATGAAACTACGGGCGAATTATGGACTAACGTGCCCAAGCGCGTGGTACAAATTCTGATGATGAACTTACTGCGTAATGCGATTATTTATACCAATGAAGGAGCGGTCACAATAACCGTCAGCGCCACTGGCTTTTCAGTCACCGATACTGGTATTGGTATGAGCCCTGATGAGCTGCACCAAGCATTTGAGCCGTTTTACCGAGGTGACCGTGCTCGTGTGAGTAATGCAGGGCATGGTTTAGGGTTGTCTATTGTGCGCAGAATGGTTGAGCAATTTGACGGCGTTATCGACGTTGAAAGTGAGCAAGGCGTGGGTACCAAAATTAGCATCAGCCTGCCGGTATCAGACAGCCCAGAACGTATCTAACGCTGGATTTGTGCTGCCCCCTTCCGCCTCATTTTAAGGCAGGCGGGGACTGAATGTTTTAGGCAATATCTGCGCGCATGGTTTTCCATATCGCTAACGTACTGTCTCTGCCTTGGGCTAAGTCAATGACTGGGGCGGGGTAGCCTGCAAAGCCGCCGTCTTTCCATGGTTCAAGTATTTGTTTTTTCCCAGCGTTGGCCAGTTCTGGCACCATGCTTCTAACAAAGTCGCCGCTTGCATCAAAACGCTCTGCCTGACGGATAGGATTGAACATGCGGAAGTAGGGTACGGCATCTGTTCCAGTAGATGCGCTCCACTGCCAGCCGCCGTTGTTGGCCGCAATATCGCAATCTACCAGCTTAGACATGAAGTATTGTTCACCCAAGCGCCAGTCCAAGAACAAGTGTTTGGCTAAGAACTGGGCGGTAACCATGCGCAGGCGGTTGTGCATCCAGCCAGTGCTGTTGAGTTGGCGCATGCCGGCGTCGACAAAGGGCAGTCCAGTTTCACCTTTTTGCCAGCGCTCCAACAACTCAGCATCTTGATTCCAAGGTAGGTTGTCGGTTTCACGCCTAAACGCTTGGCCCATTGCCAGGCGCGGATGTTCCACCAAAATGTGGTTATAAAATTCGCGCCAGATAATTTCACTGACCCAAGTGTTGATGCCCTCGGACGGGCCTACCCAACGATTTCCATTAACCTTATAAGCCGCTTTTAAACATTGGTTGGCAGAAATAGTGCCCATTGCGAGCTGCGGAGATAAGCCACTAGTGCCGCGTACGTTAGGAATGTCTCGGTCGCGTTGGTAGTTGTCGGCTCTATTTTTGCAAAATGCATTGAGTTGACTCAGAGCGGTGCGCTCTCCTGCTTTCCAAAGCTCGCTGCCAAAGTCTTTGTTTACGCCTGCAATTTTTGCTGGCGCTTGGCTTGGTGTGATCGCAGGGCCTTGGGATTTTGGAGGTGGCAAAATGTCTAGCCCAACTTCTGTCAGCACAGATAGCCAACGTCTTTTAAAGGGGGTGAACACTGAGTAAGCGGAGCCGTCGGGTTTGCGAACGCTGCCCGGTGTCAGGCATGTAAAAGCGTTGAATGTTTCGCAGGCAATGCCGTTGCTTTGCAATGCTGTAATGACCTCCCTGTCTCTGCGGGCCTCGTTCAGTGCTATTTCATCATTGAAAAAAACACGGCTGGCACCTATCGCTTTGGCATTTTTAACGACAACTTTTATGGCGCTTTGATAATTCTCTGATTCGACTATGCGTAAGGGAATGCCGAGTTCTGCCAGATCTTGGCTGAGCTGATCTAGTGTTCGCAGAATCAATGCTAAGCGATGGGGCGATATGGTGTGCTCTAGCCACTGGCTTGGCGTCAGTATAAAAAGGGCTTCCACTGGGCCTGCTTGGCAGGCGTAATAAAGGGCTGGATTGTCCCGTACACGAAGGTCTGCGCGGAACCAAACTAGGTTGGGCATTGTGTTGTCTCAGAGGTTTGACCTATGCGGTCTTATAATTAGAGGGCTGCCTGCCTAGAGCGGCGGCAGCCTTACATAACGAGATTAGTCTTCGGCTGTTTCTTTCAAGCAGTAACCTTGGCCTTGCCTAGTTTGTAGAAGGGGCCTGCCGAAAGGTCTATCTATAATTCGTCTTAAATTATAGATGTGGCTTCTTAGCGTATCACTGTCGGGTGGCTCGTCGCCCCAAAGCTCGCGTTCAAGTGCTGCCCGGGTAACTACCTTGGGTGATTCACGGATCAATACATGCAAGATATTGAACAACGTACGCGACAACATTAACGGCGTTTCGCCTCTGGTGACATCCATGGTGTCTAGGTTCAACTTTAGGTCGCTAACGATGAACTCTTTTTCTAAGTGCTCGCTGCGCCTAATGACCGCGTCTAGTCTGGCTTTTAGTTCAGGCATATCGAAGGGTTTAATGAGATAGTCATCTGCGCCGGAGGCAAACCCTTTGAGCTTGTCGTTAAGTTGGTCCCTGGCGGTAAGCATAATAATGGGTGTGGTCACGTTTGCGTCTTCGCGTAGACGTTTACAAACAGTCAGGCCGTCTGCGCCAGGCAACATTACGTCCAATACGATGGCGTCGTACGTGTTGGTAACGCCAAGGTGCATGGCGGTTAAGCCATCGGCGGCATAGTCGACAATGTACGAGCTGGCCTCCAAATAGGCCCCAACTGTCTCAGCCAGTTCTTTATGATCTTCTACAACAAGTACCGTTTTGCTTGGTGTTTTCACGACTCATCCTAGTGTTAGTTCTTTTTATATCTGCGCCTATATCTGCGCCTATATCTGCACTTATATCAGCGCTTATGTTTGCACTTATTCTTGTATCAGCGTTTGTTCATATGTCTGCACATAGTTTGTACTGAAGGTGCGTCGAACTCAAATACACTCGCACAATGCCACAGACTTAGCCACAGTCTTTAGCGTAGAAATTAT
>QXZU01000115.1:0-561 GCA_009886205.1 K189A clade bacterium
CCTATATCCAACAAATTCTCTCCGCCACCCGGACGATGATGATAAGGGTCGCTCTTTCTTGCAGACCAATTATGTGGTTCGCTCGCCGCCACCTCCTCTAAGGTTTTGCCAGACCATGTGCCGCAATCTCGCTCTAACAGATGGTCAGAAAAACGCATCGGCGCAGTAAGGTGCTTATTTACCAGAGCGGCCGTTGCCCTAGTCCGGTTAGCCGATGACACCCACAGCTCATCTACCCCACCCAAACTTTTTAGCAGTGCACCATGGGCATCTGCTTGGGCCTCACCCAACGCGGTTAGGGGCGAATCCATTCGCCCCTGCATTCGACCAGCCAAATTCCACTCGGTTTGTCCGTGGCGGAGGACATAAACAACCTTAGATTTCATCAACACCTCGCCATTGCGCTTTAGAACAAATCATCACGTCTCAAAACTATTCATCAACCAACACATAAAGCGTCATAGGGCTAAGCATCTAAGACCGCATCCATTATGCGAACTGGAACTTATCGCCTGTAAATGCTGCAAATGTGCGCTCTATATCCTCTCTGCCACCGCCTAG
>QXZU01000115.1:571-5695 GCA_009886205.1 K189A clade bacterium
CCTGCATTCGACCAGCCAAATTCCACTCGGTTTGTCCGTGGCGGAGGACATACAAAACCTTAAGTGCCATTACTAACCCGCTCTCTTATTTTTATTATTATTTTTCATCACCATTTCGATTCTGTACCAACACACTCATGGTTTACCTCTTCTCAATAATTCTCAACAATCAATGACAGAAAAGCGAAATGCGCATTGGGATCAGATTCGGTCGCTGCAACACGCAACACAGTGGAGCTGCGGCGGTTAACGAAATCCGCTAGGCGAACTGGAACTTATCGCCTGTAAATGCTGCAAATGTGCGCTCTATATCCTCTTTACCACCGCCTAGAGGCGCAATAATGTGAGTATCAACCCCACCATCTGCGTCCTCTTGAATACGCGCACGTATTTCATCTTCATTACCAATAATGGCAATTTCGTCAATCATCGCATCGGTCATGGCGCTGGCGGTCATATCTCTGTCCTTGGCAGCCCAACCTTTAGAGATAGTGTCTGCGGCCTCATCGTAGCCGGCCCATGATAAGAACTTGTTGTACACAGGGGTGGCGTAATAGGGACCAAATGCAGCGCGAAACAAATTACGGCCATATTCTTTGTCGTCCGTACACAACACCATGGCGCGGTTAACAATTTCAATATCCGCCGGATCTTTACCCGCGGTCTTTGCACCAATCGCCACGTGCTCCATCATTTTCGACAAAGCGCCTTTTGGCCAGAGGTTAAAAATAACGCCATCGCCTACTTCAGCAGCCATCTCGATCATCTTCGGGCGCAGTGCAGCTAAATAAACAGGTGGAGGGTTATCCATGGGCGCTTGACGGTAACCACGACTAAACACGGTTTCGCCGTCGTAGTCGGTTTTAGCACCAGAAAGCATAATTTTTACCAACTCAGCGGTTTCACGCACACGCGTCAATGGTTTTTCCAGCGGGATACCATTGAATTGACCCATGATAGTTTGGCTAGAAGACCCCAAACCCATGACAAAGCGTCCCGGCAGCAACTGCCCAATGACATTAGCTGAAGCCGCCAACACAGACGGCGAACGGGTGTAAACTGGCGTCACAGCGGTGCCTATGCGGATTGTGGACGTTGCATGGGCAATACCTGCCACTTGCGTAAGCGTGTCCGGTGCACCGGAATCACTGAACCAAGCATCGGCAATGCCATTGTCTTCAGCCCACTTAATACGCGCCACGGTATCCGCTACTCTTGGTCCAGCAGGCAAGGTCACAGCAATTCTTTTAGTCACCGACATAAGGTCCCCTTCATACATTATTGTTCAAATAAGTAGATTCGCATTTTGCCCTCCATGAGATCAAGCCGTATCCTTAGCAGCAGCAAAATAAATTTCATATTAGTAGTCGAGGAAAACATGAGTGACGTAGAACTCACCCCAGTACGGGAGGCGCATAAATTTGATGCGGCGGCATTAGAGAGCTATCTAAATCAGCACGTAGAAGATTTCGCAGGACCAATGACCATTAAGCAGTTCGAGGGTGGTCAGTCTAATCCTACCTTTCAGCTCATCACGCCAACTCGGCGCTATGTTTTGCGCAAGCAACCGCCAGGGGAGCTGTTGCCCTCGGCGCACCAGGTGGATCGCGAGTACAAGGTTATGGACGGCCTGTGGCAAACGGATGTACCCGTGCCCAAGATGTACTGCCTGTGCGAAGACACCAATGTTATCGGCACCAAGTTTTATGTCATGGAAATGGTTGAAGGTCGGTTGTTTAACGAAACCACCATGCCCACTGAGAGCAATGCCACACGTCGCGCCGTCTACTTAGACTTGGCGCGCGTGCTCGCGCTGCTGCATAAAGTTGACCCGGCTGCGGTGGGCTTAGGCGAGTTTGGCCGCCCCGGCAATTACTACGAGCGCCAAATTGGGCGTTGGAGTAAGCAATACATTGCTTCGCAAACCGAAGACATTCCAGCCATGCACAGTCTCATGGAATGGTTGCCAGAAAATATTCCCGCCAATGTAGGCTCGGTTATCGTTCACGGCGACTACCGCTTGGGTAATGTTCTCATTCACCCAACAGAAGCAAAAATTGTTGCGGTATTAGATTGGGAACTTTCAACGCTGGGTGACGGTTTGGCAGATTTGGGTTACCTCTGCCAGGACTATCATGGCGATGCGTACAACGACGAAGGCCTAGCGAGCGCAGACCTTGAAGGCCTTGGCATTCCTACAGAGGAAGAATTTGTCGCTGAATATTGCAAACATGCTGGGCTAGAGGGCATCGACAATTGGTCGTTCTATTTAATCTACAACATGTTCAGATCAGCGGGCATTATCCAAGGGGTGTACAAACGCGGACTCGACGGCAACGCCAGCTCGGAAAAGGCTTTGGAATATGTAGACGCGGCGCGCCTGCGGTCAGAAAGAGGTTGGGCGTTGGTACAAACTAACTAGAACCTCTGCAAATGATCACCCAACCTCAGTTGGGTGATCACTAAAATGCGCTTCTCTTCTTTCTCACGACTAAGGTAGTACTAACTTAGTACTAACTTAGTACTCACCAAGATCTACCAAATTCAACGAAAGAAGATTAAGGCGCTTAAGTAGGTTAGAGCATTTCCTCTGCAACAACCTGCAGGGCCGCCGGATCTTGGCAACCCAACAACATGCTAGACACATGACCATGATTACCAGCGGTCTTCCAGCGCTGCAGCCGTTCGCGAATGCGTTCCGCAGGTCCAACAAGTGCACAAGCGTCAATCAACTCTTCTGGCACTGCAGCCATGGCCTCGTCTTTCTTACCTGCCAAATACAGATCTTGAATCTTCACGGCAGCGTCCTCAAAACCTAAACGCTTGCAGTAGTCGTTATAAAAGTTCTTGTCGCGCGCACCCATACCCCCTATGTACAGTGCCATCATGCCACGCACTGGCATCATGCACTGTGCCACATCGTCACCCATTGAAACGGTAACAAACGGCGCGATCTCAAATTGAGTCAGGTTTTTATCACCCGCTTTGTCGAAACCTTTCTGAATTGGGCCTTCAAATACAGAATATTGCTCAGGGTCCATCCACACTGGGAAGAAGCCATCGGCCACTTCAGCGGCAGCAGCAACACCGTTATTGGTAATGGTTGCGGCAAATATTGGAATGTCCTCTTCACAATGCAAAATGCTCTTCAGCGGCTTGCCCAGCCCGGTAGCCCCCTGGCCTTTGTAAGGCATTTGGTACATGTCACCCTCAAACTCCAACGCACTTTCACGCGCAAAAATATTCTTCATTACCTGAATATATTCACGCAGACGCGTAACCGGCTTGCCGTAAGGTACGCCGTGCCAACCCTCAACCACTTGTGGTCCAGAAGCACCCAGACCTACGATAAACCGTCCGCCTGA
Organism: K189A clade bacterium; assembly: GCA_009886205.1. Classification (GTDB taxonomy): domain Bacteria; phylum Pseudomonadota; class Gammaproteobacteria; order Pseudomonadales; family Azotimanducaceae; genus UBA4421. The sequence continues at coordinate 3,937 of QXZU01000115.1, forward strand.
CAGCTCCGCCAAACTCATAGCGGTCATAGCAGCCATGGCCGGTGAACGTGCGGGCATTTGCATGATAGCGGTGCCCACTTTAATGCGATCGGTTTGAGCCAAAATCCATGCAGCGGGTGTAACCGCGTCGGAGCCATAGGCTTCCGCAGTCCAAATTGAGTCGTAACCCAAATTTTCTGCATGCTTAATTGCATCCATAGAGATACTGAATTTGCGTCCGGAGTAGCCGGCAATGATGCCAAGTTTCATAACTTTCTCTTCCCTAGTAGTTTGTTTGGGTTATTCAATATAAATTCAATGAGACAAAGATAAGACACGGCATGTGAAAACCATGTCTAAGCGCGCAGGCCTGAATCAACAACTTCTGCACGATCAGCGAGACCACTATTACACCACTAGGCATCTTGTTTGCTGGCCAGATACCCCATGATATCCATAGACTCATACATCCAGCTCACCGCGCCGTCACCAGACTCTATGCGCAAACACGGCACCATGCCTTTACCACCGCCGGCTAAAAGCTCGCGATAGGCCTCTTGATCTCGATTGATATCCCGCAACGGCACTTCTATATTGTTTTGTTGCAGAAAGCTTCTGACTCTGTGGCAAAAGCCGCAAGTATCAGATTTGAAAAGTTGATATTGCTCAGCTGCGTTCATTTCTTTATATCCTAGTGACAATCTTAGAGCCGTTAAGCATATTACAATTCAGGCGCATATGTTTTCACTTAACGAAGTAGGGACTAATGCCTGTAGAACAACCGGGTCAATGAAGTAACATAGGTCCCGACAGCCCCATGCCAACGGCCTTTTACCTGGGGTAACACACAATTAGGAATTTGATATGGCTAAAAAACGCGGCACAGACAAAGTTGAAACCACACGCAATGCGATCTTCGGGGTCATCATTGCCATTGGTGTAGCGCTGGTTGGCCTTGGCATTTATCTCTCATCAGGATTGGCACAAAACGCCACACCAACAGAGGGCGAAGACTACGCGCTAATAGAAAACGCTGACAGAATTCGCATAGGCGATCCCATCAACGTTTATGAATTTTTCTCCTACGGCTGCGTCCACTGCCGCAACTTCGACCCTGAGTTAGAAGAATGGTTAGTGACAACTGACGAGGATGTTGCGTTCTCACGCAAACCAGCCGCATTCTCCCGCACATGGACCCTACTCGGACAGGGTTATCTGGCACTGGAACAGGCTGACGCATTGGAAGGCAACCATGCCAAGCTCTTCAGCGCAGTACATGATTTTGGCAAAACCTTTCGCAGCGGCCAAGAAATAGCCGACTACTTGGACAGCGAAACACTGCCTGCCGCAGAGTTTATGCGCGCCTTTAACAGCCCAAAAGTGCGCCGCAAGCTGTCTCAAGCTGAGACCGACAGCCGACGCTATAACGTGCAATCAGTACCCACCATGATTGTTGCAGGCAAATACACTGTAGATATGGGCAACGGCATGCAGCGCGCATTGGAGGTGGTAGATTATCTGATCGGGCAGGAGCGGACTGAGCGCGCTGGCGGGGTAGCGACGGCCCAATAAGCAGCCGCAACCTGCAACTCCACCGAGGAGAGCAATGAGCGCACACCCGCAGGCGGCGCTCATTGCACTAGATCAACGTGCAGTCAGTGCTGGCTGCAAACCAGCAAGATGCATTGCGCCCACACTTCTATCCGACCTGAAAACCTTTCTTTGCAAAAATTATAATCTCGACAACTACAAAAACTGAAAGACCTGAAAGACCTGAAAG
>QXZU01000116.1 GCA_009886205.1 K189A clade bacterium
TTAATTTTCTGATCCTGCACAGGACCAAGACTCAGAGCAAAATTAACGCTCTTGAATCACGCGCACGTTAATCACGCTTTCAATGGCTCGAATTGCTTCAAGCAGGCCTTCATCTGGTGCTTCCGATAGATCAATTAGGTTGTATGCCAACTCATCACGGCTCTTATTGATCAGATCAATCACGTTGATGTTGCGCTCTGCTAATACCGCAGTCATTTGGCCCAACATGCCTGGCACGTTGTGGTTACTTACTGCCAAGCGATAGCCAGAAACAGCATCTGCACTTACCGCTGGGAAATTCACAGAATTCACAATACTGCCGGTTTCTAAAAACCGTACCAACTGGTCCGCCGCCATTACCGCGCAGTTCTCTTCCGCTTCGTCGGTACTCGCACCTAAGTGTGGGGTGAGCATTACGCGGTCGTGGTCCAACAAACCTGGCACTGGGAAGTCGGCGACATAGCGGCCTAAATGCCCACTGGCTAGGGCGGCTTTTAATGCATCCGAATCAACAATGGGCTGGCGCGCAAAGTTCAACAACACGCTGCCTGGCTTAAATGCCTTTAGCGCTTCTTCATTAATCATGCCTTCTGTAGCAGGCAGCAATGGCACGTGAATACTCACGTAATCTGCTTTCGCAAAAAGACTTGGGAGATTTTGCATACGCTCTACCTGAGAAGGTATGCGCCATGCGGCGTCTACTGACAACGCAGGGTCGTAACCCAACACGTTCATGCCCAGATCCATGCCTGCCCGAGCAACCATAGAACCGATAGCGCCTAAACCAACCACGCCCAAGGTTTTGCCAACTAGCTCGCGACCCTTAAATTTCTTCTTCTCAGCTTCTACCAGCTTGTTCAACTCAGCTTCGTCTGTGACATTAGCCAGTGAACGCACGTAAGCGATGCCACCAAATACATCTCGTGATGCCAGCAATAAAGCGGTGATCACCAACTCTTTGACTGAATTAGCATTAGCACCCGGCGTATTAAATACAACAATGCCTTTTTCGCTACATGCCTGCACTGGCACATTATTAGTGCCTGCACCCGCGCGTGCTACCGCTCTTAGGTCAGGGTTGAGGTCTTCGGCTGCTAGCTTGTGACTACGAATCAACAATGCCTCAGGAGCCTCATGCTCGGCATTAACTTCGTAGCCGTTAGAAGGGAATCGCTCTAGGCCGATTGGCGCAATAGCGTTATAAGTTCGAATTTTATACATAGAATTTACGCCAGAAATGAAGCGAGCACGGTAGGCAACCCATGAGTTCAAGTCAAGGAGAACGCTTCATGATTAGATGAATTTGAGTAGCCTGACGCCCTGCTGGGTAATGAGTTTCGCGGTGAACTTTGTGCAAAAGAGGCTGTTCTGCGCGCAAATCTCGCGAGCTATTTAGCCACAGCCTCCAACTCAGCCACCAACGAATCACTGGCCTTCAGTGCAGTTACACCCCCAAGTGCCAGTTGATATTGCGGTGCATTGTCGCGCAAAGTTTTGAGCGCAATAAGCAACTGCTCTGTCCCCAGGTCTTCCTCAGCCACCACTTCGCTCAAGCCTTGCGCCTTGGCGTAAGCGGCGTTAGCCAGTTGGTCACCCCGAGACGCTGCCCCGGACAAAGGCACCAGTAGCGTGAGTTTTTTCAGCGCCCATAATTCAAACAGCGCATTAGCGCCCGCTCGCGACACCACAATGTCCGCTGCGGCCAACATATCGCCCCAACCCGCGTCCACATACTCCAACTCAAGGTATCCAGGCTGGCGCAGGTTTTTCGCCTTGCCCGGACCGCAGACATGCACCACAAAGTAACTCGCGCAAAGCTCAGGCAGAGACGCTCTAACAATGGCATTCAGCGCATCAGCACCTAAACTACCACCGGTGACCAACAAAATTGGCAGTCCATTTTCAACACCCAAAAAAAGTCGCCCTGCTGCGGCATCACCGTTGAGTAAATCCTCACGCACCGGGGTGCCAGTGTTTACAACCCGCCCCTTAAAACCAGCAAAACGCGTGTCAGCAAAACTAGAGCAAAGGGTCGACACAAAAGGCATGACCAAACGATTGGCCAACCCCGGCGTTAGATCTGACTCATGAGCGACAACAGGTATTCTCAACAACCAACCTGCAAACACGACGGGAAAAGAGACAAAACCGCCTTTAGAGAAAATTACATGAGGGCGAATTCTTCTGAGTAAAAACATCGCCTGAACAATGCCTAGAAAAATGCGGATGACGTCAGAAAAATTCTGCCAAGAGAAATAGCGCCGCAGCTTACCGGCGGACACACTGTGAAAAGTGATCGCCCTGTCACCCAACAACTTTTCTTCTAAACCGCTATGCGTGCCTACAAAATGCACTTGCCACTGCTTTTTGATCAACTCATCTGCCACAGGCAAGGCGGGCAGCACATGCCCAGCGCTACCGCCGCCTACAATGACAATGGTCTTTTTGGCGCTGTGTGTAGTTGCCTGGGATGCAGTGTCTGGTGCTGTGTCAGATGTTGTGTTTGCGTTTTGACTCATGAGCCTTCTTTATTTTGCAGCGGTCTAACTAAGACTGGAAGCACAGGTAGTAACAACACCATAACCCGTCACTGGACGCTAGTAACCCAAGACTTCTTTCAGTAAAGGCACGGTCAGCATGCGCTTATGTTGTAGCGTGGCGTAGTCCAACTTCTCCAAATCTTCTAACAAAACCTGCAACTGCCGAGGGCCACGGCGCAGCCAATATTCCAAAACACTTTCTGACAAATGGTAGCCGCGCTCTTCAGCTCGCAGGCGCAGCACTCGAGCTTTGCCTTTGTCGTCTAACGGTACAATTTGGTAATGACTCAGCGAGCGCATACGTGAATTAAGGTCGGCTAAATCAAAGTTCTCTAACAGCGCGGATTGGCTATGGGTGATAAGCAACGTGCCGGCAACGGCTTGTACGTGATTGTAGAGGGCCATCAACAATTCCTCTGCTGAGGCATTGGCCTTCAATCCTTGGGCGTCATCCACCGCCACCAAAATTTTTCGCCCTTGGCTCGCTGAAGATTCGAGCGCGGGACGAAACGCTTGCTGCAACCTTTGCTCGCTACCACCGGCTAGGTCTGCACAGCCAATAAAAAAACAGTGTTCGCCCTGCTCTAAACCTTCGCTGTAACGTCCCTGGAGCAGGTGACTGCGCCCACTGGACGCCTCGCCATAAATCCACATACCGCAGAAACCATCCACTTCACTGTGCAGACTCTTCAGCAGTTCAACATTGTTACCCACAACAAAGTTATCCAACCTAGGTTGATGTGGCGCGTCTATAGAAAGTACATCCTGATCTAACAAATCAATAACCGCCTTCGTTAGATTTTACTTCACCGTCCACACTTCGCTCCTCGCGTAATTTTTTTAACTTCAGCGCCTTAGATGATCTATTCGCCCACACCACAATGTAATGCACGCCAGAAACCGCACTGAGCACGGCGAGCAGGTAAATGCCAAAATCGTCAACGGCAACATGGGCATAGTTAGCCGCCGCCCCTATGGGCAACTGACTGGCCATAAGCAGTGACAACACAAGCATCTGCATGGCGGTGTTGGCTTTGCTGATCAGACTGGGCTGAACCTTAATATAACCAATAATGACTCGATAAAGTGTGCCGCCAGCCAACAAAATCAGATCTCTACCGAGCGTCAGCAGCACAAGCCATAAAGGAATTAAATTCTGAATTGTGAAGACAATGAAGACTGCCGCGACCAGGAACTTGTCCGCCAAAGGGTCCAGCAGCCTGCCTAAATCAGTTTTCCAATGATACCTGCGCGCCAATGCACCATCTAGCGCGTCGGAAAAACTGGCGATCAACATGAGAGCGAAAGCCTGCAGCGTTTGCCCATGCCACAAAAACCAAGTGGTGGGGAAAACCAAAATGATACGGATCACTGTGACGATATTTGGCAAATGCCGCATATCCAATTATCCCTGCCAACCCAATAGCGGCTGAGCATCCAGCGCGGTCAAATTGGTCAGCCGACCTTCCATGGCAAGTAATGACACCAAACGCTCTAGATTAGCCGAGGATAGTATTTGCAGCGAAATAACGTCCCCTTGCAGGGCCAACACGTCCACCCGTTCAACAAACTCGAATGCTTGCAAATAGGCCACCAGCTTCGAATAACTTTGCAAAGTATCTAAGCCGCTAATACTAATCTCGTGGTTTTGTGGGTCGCGGCCAAATATGGCGTACTCTTCAGCCAAACTGGTGGCGGCCATATCTACAGCCGAGCGGGCAACCCCTTCAATGTTTTGCGCTTGAACACCCCTTACACCAGCTGCCACAAAAGCGTTTGGCTTATTTGCATTGAACACACTCGAAGGACGCTCACCTGCTTGCACCTTCATCAACTGCCACTCTCCACTATACAAACGCTCACCCAAAATCTCCTGAACACTGAACCTGCCAATTAAGTACTGCGCTGCCCCATACCTTTCAGATGCAACATTGAGCGCATCGGTAAATTTGCCCCAAACATCACTGACTGAAACCAAAATGCTGTCTTCTAAGTCCATTAAGGGCAGCGCTACAGGCAGACCTCTTAAATCCGCTTGACCAAGCAACCCTTGAACCAACTGGCTACTGTCATCAGCGCCTAGGATACGTCTTTGTCCGGGTTCATCCACTACCACCCACACCACTGTTTGCGGCCGTTTAGTCCACCAAATGGGTAATCCGGCTTGTCGAATCAGCGCTAAAACCGATTCCGCTTGAAAGGTAAACCTAATACTCAGCATCTGAGTTGCACCATCTCGACCCTGGCCGCGCACATAGTCAAACTTGCTGTAGTACTGATCGGGCGCGTCCAAGGCGGAGTTAACGATGCCAGATCGAGGTATGGTGGCGAGACCGGTCAAACGGGAAAGCACGATTAACAAAGCCTCTTGAGCCGCCGCCCGCCGGTTATTGCCGCTTTGGTTGGTCACCTGCTGGTCAACTCTGTACAACCGATCCTCTGGGCTTTGGGCCGCAATACTTGCGCCGCTCATAGTCGTAAGCAACAGGCAAATGCACGCTTTGGCCATATTTTTGCGCAGAGGAAGGCGTAAGCGGGGTAGGACTTTTATCAGTGTCATGCTGCGATTTGAGCTAGCTATGGA
>QXZU01000117.1:0-33326 GCA_009886205.1 K189A clade bacterium
CGCAAGTCAGTATTAGGATTAACCATGACCCAATCAGCAAACCCAAAAATAGAAGCCATTATCTGGGACTTTGGCGGCGTATTCACAAGCAGCCCATTTGAAGCGTTCAATGTTTTAGAGGCTGAGGTAGGCGCGCCAAAAGACTTCATAAGAGGCATCAATGCCGTGAACCCCGAAACCAATGCCTGGGCGCAATTTGAGTCGAACAGCGTAAGCATGGATGATTTTGACGAACTGTTTGCTGCTGAGAGCGAGGCCAAAGGCCACAGAATTCCTGGCAAAGCGGTTATCGCAAGGCTCAGCGGCACACTACGCCCAAGAATGGTTGAAGTTTTAAAAATATGTAAGCAACACTTCATGGTGGCTTGCATAACCAACAACGTAAAAGCCGGTCACGGACCGGGCATGGATACTGATCAAGCAAAGGCTAATTCAGTCGCCAGCGTTATGGAAATATTCAGCCTCGTTGTTGAATCTAGCAAGGAAGGCATCAGAAAACCCAACCCTGAAATTTATACGCGCACCTGTGAGAAACTTGGCGTGTCCCCTACTAAAGCTGTATTTTTAGATGACCTAGGCATTAACCTTAAGCCTGCAAAAAACCTCGGCATGCAAACGATAAAGGTGCTCGGAGAAGACCAAGCCATTGCAGACTTAGCCAAGGTCACTGGCCTTACATTTGATGTTTAACTAGCCCTCAAACACTTTCAGCGCCTGATACTCGAGTTAACGGGCGCCTGAAGCCTGCTCTTAAGAAAACCCCAAAAATGCTCACCTGAATAAGGCCACTATGTGCAGCTGGGTTGTGCCTTCATTAACGCGCGCACCTCTTCAAGCTCCGGTATCGCAGGTGCTGCCCCCGCGCGCGTGGTTGCCAGCGCACCAGCCGCGCTGGCCTCCATTAAAACGTCACGCAGGCTGTCCCCTCTAACCAGTCCTGCCAGTAAATATCCCACGAAGGTATCTCCAGCAGCAGTTTCGTCCACTACATTGACCTCAAACGCACCTAACTCCCCGCTGATACCGCCGTGGGTTTGGTAATAGCGCAACCCATCCTTACCCTGGGTTAGGACCAAGTTCATATCAGGATAGGTTGTAATAAGGTGCGCAAAAGCTTCGCCTACAGACGCTCGCCCGGTGACAGCCATAGCCTCAAGTTCGTTAACAATCAGCAAATCTACCAGCGCATAGTTATAGCTTTGGGCATGAGCATCCACTGGCGCCAAATTTAGCGCCACCTTGCAGCCGGCAGCGCTAGCTAACTGAATTATTTCGCCAACATCATTGGTCTCATTCTGCATGAGTATCCAGCCGCCACCTTTGGCCAATGCAACAGCGTTGCTGATGATTTTTTGAGGTATCTCGCGGTTGGTACCGCCGGCAATAACAATGGAATTTTCACCTTGGCTGTTAATTTGAATAACCGCATGACCGGTTCGACCAGGCAATGAAACGATATTGCTCACGCCTACTCCGGCTGCTTGCATGAACTCGACAAGCTCAGAGCCATCAGTACCCACAGCGCCAAAATGCACAACGTTGATACCCGCTTTAGCCGCGGCAATAGATTGATTAAGACCTTTACCGCCCGGGAACACGGACATGCTTTGGCTTGCCACAGTTTCCCCAACTTTAGCGATCTCGGTCACGCTATAAACATAATCAATACACAACGAGCCGATATTTATTAACTGTGACATCGAACTATATCTCCAATGGAGTCAAACATTTCCAGCAACCCACTCAAGCCCATTTATTCAACTTGTTTGCTTTGGATTTACTTGCTTTTATATTTCATAGGCTTTTAAGGGCTTTCACTAACTGGGCGAATAAGAAATTTAGGGAAGGCCGGTTACTGGGCATGCGGTCTGAATTGGATGCGGCCCAAATTAGGTACCGCATCCTATTTCAACATTTACATTAGGCAGGGTGTGACATTTTGGCAGCTGCATCTTGTACAGCGCGGATGATTTTGTCATAGCCGGTGCAGCGACAAAGGTTTCCAGCTAACCAATAGCGAATAGTGCTTTCATCCGGATTAGGGTGCTTTTCCAGCAGGGCCTTCGACGCCACAATAAATCCGGGAGTGCAGATCCCACACTGTAACGCAGCGTTTTCTAGAAAAGCATTCTGTAATGGATGCAGGCCCTCATCACCCGCTATGCCTTCAATGGTCTCCACCTCGCTACCCGAAGCTTCAACGCCAAGCATTAGACAAGAACAAACCAAGCGACCATCTACCAGTACAGAACAGGCACCGCAGTCGCCAGTACCACAGCCCTCTTTAGTGCCTGTAAGGCCTAATTCGTCGCGTAAAACATCTAACAGCGACTGATTGGCGTCGCATAAAAATTCTTGGGCTTCACCGTTAATTGTTGATTCAACATGTAGTCTGGCCATCTTAATTCTCCAGTGCTCGCTTGTGCGCAATTGCAATTGCACGTTTACATAAAACAGCCACGACCTTCTGTCGATATTCGGCAGTGCCGCGCTTATCACTGATTGGCGACGCGCTGTCCTTGCAGGCTTGTCCCGCAGCAGCCAGTGCCGCTTCGTCAAGAGAACTACCAATTAGTGCATCAGCAGCACTGGTCACTAACAGAGCGGTAGGCGCAACGGCGCCAATTGACACTCGAGCGTCCGTACAAATTCCGTTTTCAACGCTGACTCTAACCCCAACACCTGCTACGGCAATATCCATTTCGGTCCGAGGGGTAAAGCGCAGGTACGCATCCTTGGTATTCGCTTTTGGCATCGCAAATTTTACGCCGAGTAGAAACTCGCCTTCCTGTAGGGCATTTTTGCCTACACCTACGACAAAATCTTCTACTGGCATCTCGCGAGTGCCACTTGCTGTAGCGATATCACAGAGACCACCCGCCGCGATCAGTGCAGGAATACTGTCTCCAGCTGGGGATGCATTGCACAGGTTGCCGCAAATGGTCGCTCTACCTTGGACTTGCGTTGAGCCAATAAGATCGCCGGCTTCCATTAAACCAGGCATCGCTTTGCGCAGGCCTTGGTGCTCGTTCATCACGGCACTAGAAACAGCCGCGCCAATGTAGATGCCCTCGGCACTTACTTCTAAACGATTGGTCTCGGCTAATTTTTTAATATCGACAATGGTTCGCGGTTGATGGTTTGGCATGCGCATTTGCACAAGGACATCTGACCCGCCCGCCAAAACTTGGGTCATTTGCCCAGCACTGGTGCTTTCATTAAGCACAGCCAACACTTCGGCAATTGAACTCGGCGCTACATATCCGTAACTCTCCATTTCGTCCCCTTTTTGAAAAACTTAACTGGAATAGAATCTAACATGAGATGTGCTGAGGAGGAATCATTGACCTAAGTTTTGCGCGCCCCAATCAACGAATGTCCGTTAACTTCCCTTTTGGTCACTCAGTTACTCGTTCTGTTACAGCTTCGGTTAATCGTTCGGCTAATCGTTCGGATAATCGTTCGGATAATAGTTCGGCTGCTGATTCGTTAACCGTCCTACGCAACTTTATCAGCCAAACCCGATGCCCCGTCTGTTTAGATGGTGTGAAAGCGCCCGCCCTATTACACTAACACCATCCCAGCTCTGATAAGGCTTAATGACATGAATTTAGAGACCCCGCTAGAACTATTCTCAGACCATTTTTCAACCATCAACCAGCGCTGGAACCTCGCATTAGATCAATGTGGCTTTGACAGCGCGGTGATTTACGCTGGCGAACAGGCCATGTATTTCCACGATGACCACGGTGCGCCATTTAAAACCAATCCCAATTTGCTCCAGTGGTTACCGCAAGATCAGATACCCGAACATTCTTGCTTAATAGTACGTCCGGGCAAAAAGCCGACGCTGCTATTTTTTCGTCCAATAGATTTTTGGCATGCACCAACACTGATGCCAGAAAATCATGGTCAGCATCTCGATGTAGAACTATTTGAAGACTCCGCCAGCCTCTTTGTTCGCTGCGCTGAGTTGTTAGCGAGTAAAACCAAATATGCATTCGTCGGCGAGACTCAGGAAGATTTACTCGTTAAATTGAAAAATTGCGTGGTAAATCCCAGTGACCTTATTCACTACCTTTACTTTCAACGCGGTAGCAAAACAACCTATGAATTAGAAACCATGCAATGCGCCAGCAATATTGGCGTAATGGGTCACCTTGCAGCGGCCAAGGCATTTCATGCAGGAGCTACAGAATTTGAGATCCACCTGAATTACCTCAAAGCTACCGGGCACAACGAAGTGGGCCTCCCCTACTCCAACATCATTGCCCAAAATGAGCACGCTAGCCTACTGCACTATCAGCACCAAGATAGAACTGCTGCGAAACACCTCAACAGTTTACTCATTGATGCCGGCGGCACCTTTAACGGTTATGCCAGCGATATCACGCGAACCCACGTGGGCAAACATTGTTACTCTGCTGAGGCTGGCGATGAATTTGCCGCACTCATTGCCGCTATGGACGCCCATCAACTTAAACTCACCCACGCTGTTACCGAAGGCAGCCATTATTTAGACCTACATAAACTCATGCACAGGCAACTAGCCGACCTGTTGGTAGAACATAATTTGCTCACCTGCAGTGCTGAAGAGGCATTCGACCAAGGCTTAACCGAGCCATTTTGCCCGCACGGACTGGGGCACCTTCTTGGCATTCAAGTACACGATGTTGGTGGCCACCAAATAAACCTAAAAGGCGAACAAGCGCCGCCGCCAGCGTCTTATTCCACCCTACGACTGACAAGGCCCTTGGACATAAATATGGTTCTGACAATTGAACCCGGACTCTATTTTATTCCTTCGCTCTTAGAACCGCTGAAGCAAGCAAAGGCCGCAGTTAACTGGCAGAAAATAGCTGCCCTTATGCCCTTTGGCGGCATTCGGATTGAAGACAATGTGTGCGTGACCCAAGCATCGTCGCGCAACCTCACACGAGACGCATTTGCACTCGCAGCGAACGCCTAAGCAAAAAAATCACTCTATAAGCACAAAGCCACATAAAGAATATGACAGACGTTACCCAAGCTAATGCGCCCGAAAGTGCAACTCAAAGCCTGACACCAGAGCACTTGTTTGCGGCACCAGGCCTAAGAACTCAGCCGCCTACACAAATGCGCATTGCGCCCAGCGGCAAATTTGTTGCCTACCTGAAGGCGAGTACAGAAAACCCACTGCAAATGGATCTATGGCGTTATGACATTGGGCAGCAAGCACATAGCTTATGGGTCAGTGCAGCCACTTTTGAAAATAAGGATGCAGCGGATGTTACCGCCCTAACGGATGTAGAAAGAGCCGAGCGCGAACGCAAGCGACAATTTACTTTCGGTATTACCGCTTATTCTTGGTTGGGTAAAAATGATCAAGCACTGGTCAGCTTGGATGGGCAAGCCTACCTAGTTGAAGCAAAAGTTGAAGCAAAAACTGAGGCCAAAGCTGCGGCAAAAAAAGATGCAAACGCAGATACAGACACCATCCGCGCCCCTAGACTACTGTCGGACGCGTCCCACAGACAAAGCGCCTATAAAACCAGCCCAAACGGCAACAAGATCAGTTTTGTTAGAAATGGTGATCTATATATTCAAGAAATAGTAACCGACTTTACTCAAGCCTTAGACGAAGATTCAGACAAAAACTCACTATTGGCCGCCGAAGCACTTAGAATCACCCGCGATGCCAGCGATACCATAAGCAATGGTTTGGCTGACTTTCTCGCCGCCGAAGAAATGCATAGATTTGATGGGCACTGGTGGTCACCCTGCGAACAATACCTGTTCTACTGCAAAGTCGACAATTCACCAGTAGCTATTTCCTACCGCTTAGAGATAGACGCCGATGGCAGCAAGACGGTAGAGCAACGATACCCCTATACCGGCAAAGACAACCCCCACGTATGCCTTTATCGATATGACCTAGGCACAACAAACACAACACTAATCTGGGAACCCACTGATAGTGAGGTTTATCTGGCTAGAATTAACCCACTGCAAACTGGCTTATACATTCAGATACAAGATCGACTACAGCAAACACTCTGGCTGAAGAAAACCGAATATGTGGCACATAAATGGCAAACGCTGTTTACGGATAGATCCACAACTTGGGTAAACCTGACCGAAGATCTGCGTCAACTCAATGACGGGCGCATCTTATTTTCTACTGAAGCAGAGGGTTGCAGAAAAGCTTTTATTTTGGACGGCCGAGGCAATACAACTTCGCTGACCGGACCTCAACACATCAACCAAGTGCTCAGCGTAAACGACACCCATGCCTATGTCTGCGGTTGGGACCAGCGCCCCATCGAGAATCATTTATTTCGCATTGCGTTAGCAGGAGACAGTAGCCAGCAGATCACCCACGCGCCAGGTTGGCATGAGACCGCGCTGAATCTAGATCAGGGTTTATATCTCGACCGCTTTAGTGACGAACATCACCCGCTAGAAATTAACCTTCTGAGCTTGGACTCAAACCAAACACTGACGAGTTTGTTTTCCGAAAAAATTGATAACGATCACCCTTACAAGCCTTTCCATGCTCACCATGTGATATCTACCTTTGGCGAGATCAAAGCGGATGATGGGCAATCAATGTATTACCGGCTCACACCGCCAGCAGACATTTCCGGCACCCACCCAACCATAGTGTACGTTTACGGTGGTCCAGGAGCGCAAAAAGTCCGGCAAGAATGGGGTTCGCTGTTAGTCCAAATGTTTTGCCAGCACGGCTACGGCGTATTGGAGTTAGACAACAGAGGCTCCACTAACCGAGGGCGTTTCTTTGAAGCCCCCCTCTACCGCAACATGGGTAGCTCCGAGGTAGATGACCAAGTCTTGGGGCTAAGTGTACTGGCGCAAACCCAGTGGGCAGACTTGTCTAGGGTCGGCATATTTGGCCACAGTTATGGTGGTTTTATGACTCTCATGAGTTTGTGTAAAGCGCCAGATCATTTCAAAGCCGGTGTCGCCGTCGCACCTGTCAGCGACTGGGAGATTTACGACACCCATTACACAGAGAGATATATGGGCTTACCCAACGACAATGTTGAGGGATACAAAGAAGGCAATGTGCTGACCCATGTGGACAAATTGTCTGGCCCACTACTGCTCATTCACGGCATGGCCGACGACAACGTGCTCTTCACTCACAGCACCATGCTCATGTCCGAGTTACAAAAGCGCAACAAAGCCTTTGAGCTTATGACCTACCCCGGCGCAAAACACTCAATGCAAGAAACCCACGTTTCAATACACCGGTTTAATTTGATTTTGGATTTCTTTAATAGAAAACTGTAAGCCGCAAAGCGCTCTGGCTGTGCTTTATTCGTGCTTTATTAGTGCTTTATTAGCGCTTTGGTCTGGACCCAAAATACACTTAGCTCGGTTTAAATAGCGTATTGAAATTAGCACTGGTTTGAGCGGCCAGCGCACTCAAACTTGTGTCGCGAAGTTCAGCCAGAAATTTAGCAGTGTCTGCAACGAAGGCAGGCTCGTTGTCTTTGCCACGATTGGGTACTGGTGCCAGCCAGGGCGCATCTGTCTCGATCAGCAGGCGTTCGATAGGCACCTGACGAGCCACCTCGCGTACGTTTTCGGCATTCTTAAAAGTAACAATGCCAGAAATCGAAATGTAATAACCCATCTCTAAAGCTTGTTCTGCCATATCCCACGACTCGGTAAAACAATGCAGCACGCCCTCAACCTCAGGGTACTTGCCCATCAATGCCAACGTATCAGCTTGCGCGTTTCGGGTGTGTACAATAATCGGCAAACGGTGTTTAAGCGCTAACTGCAACTGAAAATCAAAAGCCTGCTGCTGCCTTAACTTCGCCTCGTTAGTAATGTCATGTAAATAATCCAGCCCGGTTTCGCCCACTGCTAATACTCGTGGGTGTGACAAATTCGCTTCTATCCAATCGAGAGATTCAGCAGCAGCATCAGGGTGCACACCAACACTGGCCCATACATCATCGTGGGCATCGGCTAATGCCAAGACTTCATTTATGCGCTTTTGTTCAACGCTGATACACAGGCAAGTGGATACGCCAGCATTGCGTGCGCGCTGCAAAACCATCTCAGGTTCCTGTAAATAATTTAAATGACAGTGGGAATCAATGAACACCCTAGTACTCCTTAAGGCAGTAGTGGCCTCAACCAAAACCGTTCCAACATGTATGTTTTTTTCAGCCGCGAACTTGGGCTAAAAGATTAGCTACCGCGCTGGCGCTGTAACCTAATCACTTGCAGCCATTGGTAAACCAAACGCTCGATCAACAGCCTTGGATTTGCCGCATTTGAAGTTTCTAATTGCAGCCGAGTCTGATTAATTTCGTCAGCAAAGGCGAGCAGCGTTCGATTAGCACTTGCTCTTTGTTGCCAAATTAAATCTCTATACCAGCGCGCCAAAACATCGACTAAATCCGCCTCCAAAATACTAGCAATGCTAGCGTTGGGTTCACGGCTATTTTCAAGCTCGGTTAACCATGCGCCTAAATCAAAGCGAGACTCTTGCTGCACATGCAAAGGCGCATAACCAGACTGAGCGAAAGCTTGCTTAGAAACATCAGCGCCATTGTCAGACAGCCATGTTGTTGCATCATCAGCACTTTGCTCCACTTGATAACGCTGACATCTACTTCTGATAGTGGGCAGCAGCCGCCCCCAATGGGGGGTGGAAATCAAAATGTGGGTGTTCGCCGGCGGCTCTTCAAGGGTCTTCAGCAACGTATTAGCGGCGTTGGTATTCAGTAGGTGAGCGTCAACAATAGCTGCTACCTTACATTTGGAGATTTGCGGCGTTTGCACCGCGAATGCATTTAACTTACGCACCTGATCGATTTTGATGACTGCCCCATCGGGCGCTACCCAGCAAAAATCAGGGTGCGCTATTTCATGAGGCGGTTGCTCAGAGGATAACCCTACCAAGGCAAAAGCAGCCCTCTGGATTAACTCATGACCACCCCACCCTTCTCCACAAATTAAAGCGATGGCGGCCGGCAGCGTGTCATCGGCAGCACGCTGTTGCAGCTTCTCTATGACCGGCAGATGCCATGGGAGTATTTCACCGAGCATGAGTTAGCTAACACCCTGCCTATGAAAGCCAACAAATTCTTTCACTTGTAGACACACCGCTCGCTGCACATCAACTAAAGGCAGGCTGGCATCCACTGTACGAAAGCGCGCATCCGCTGCGGCTCTGGCCAAATAACCTTGTCGAACTTTATGAAAGAAAGACATTTGTTCTTGTTCCATGCGGTCACGTTCTCGATTAGCTATTCGCAGCGCCGCAACCTCAGGATCTAAATCTAAATAGAGGGTAAGGTCTGGCTGCAAGTCGCCATGCACCCATTCTTCTAACACAGCTATTTTTTCTAAATCTAAGCCCCTGCCATAGCCCTGATACGCATAGGAAGCATCGGTAAAACGATCGCACACCACCCACTTACCGGACACTAACGCAGGGCGTATAACCCCCTGTACATGCTGCAAACGCGCAGCAAAGGCAATAAACAATTCGGTTAAACCGTTAACCGATTCGTCCCACTCAGCCAGCATATTTTCACGTAAAGTCTCAGCCATGGGGGTGCCGCCGGGCTCTCGCGTCCGCACGTATGAAATCGACAAGTCATCTAGCGTTTGGCACACAGAATCTACGTTAGTAGTTTTACCAACGCCCTCGGAGCCTTCCAGAGTAATAAATTTGCCTTGCTGAATATTCACGAACTCTATTGACCTAATTGATAACGACGCACAGCTGCATTGTGCTGAGCCAGTGTTGCAGAAAACTGACTGCTTCCATCACCTCGTGCAACAAAATACAAAAAGTCCCCGTCAGCCGGCTGCGCTGCTGCAAGCAGGGACTGCAATGAGGGTAATGCAA
This sequence comes from K189A clade bacterium, assembly GCA_009886205.1. Classification (GTDB taxonomy): domain Bacteria; phylum Pseudomonadota; class Gammaproteobacteria; order Pseudomonadales; family Azotimanducaceae; genus UBA4421. The sequence continues at coordinate 9,878 of QXZU01000117.1, forward strand.
TTGGTGTTGGTGGCAGCCCTTTATAGCGATACGTATTGTAAGGCGAATCTATGCGCAAATCCTTACGCCGTATATCTCCATCAAAACTTTCTCCAACTGCATAAATCACCGTTGGATCTGTTTGCAAACGCATGTTGCGACTTAGCCGTTTATGGAACACCTGACTGATTTGCGCCCTATCTGCATCCACCCCCGTCTCTTTTTCTATGATAGATGCTAACACCAGCAATTGCTCGGCTGAGGTAATACTCAAGGCAGGAGAGCTCGACGAAGCAGACTGCATAGCCCAAACCTCAGCAACTTTGCTGCGCATAACTTGGTGTGCACGCCGGAGCAAGTCAACATCTTTAAGGCCGCGACGCACATAGTAGGTATCGGGAAAAAAATAACCTTCCGCACTTTTGACAGATAAACCCAATGACTGCGCCAGCTCATCGTGCACTTGCTGATAGGAGGTAAACTCTCCCAAAGTGTGCGTTAGATAGGGATTTTCTTTCAGATCTTGCAGCATGGTTAGCGCCGTAATGCCCTCGCGCAGGCGCACGGGATGCAACATTACTTGGCCAGTACTGAATTTTTTTAACAACTGGCGGGGGGAGATGGGGTTATCTAGCTCATATTCGCCGGCCTTAAGCTGCGTGTCCAAAGACGCCCAGCTGGCAAGCAATTTGAATAACCTGGGATGGTGCACCACATCGAGTTCCACCAACTGCTGGGTTATTGAGCTGAGAGAGGCACCAGATTTTATTTCAATGACCGCTGCTGAATGGTTTCGGCCTCGATCAGCCCAGGCGTGAAAAGACAAGTAAGCGATCAGCGCCAGCGTCGCAACTGCAAGACAAAACCAAAGGCCGATCTGTCTAACTGCTACTCGCATACCACTGATATCTATTTATCTGCGCCTACCTAGCGCTATACAACACCAAATATTAGGGTGCCGTTTGTTCCACCAAAGCCAAAAGAATTACTCGCAGCGCTGGTGATCTTCACATCTCGGGCCGTATTTGGCACGTAATCGAGATCGCAGCCTTCGCCAGGATTATCAAGATTTATTGTTGGCGCTATGACCTGGTCGGTAAGTGTCTTAATGGCAAAGATTGCCTCCACAGACCCTGCTGCGCCGAGCAAATGACCAATCATAGACTTGGTTGAGCTGACATATAATTTTGTCTCGTTGCCAAACACAGACTTAACGCCCTTCGTCTCTGCAACATCACCCAACGGTGTTGAGGTACCGTGCGCATTCAAATAACCCAAATCGGCAGGGTTTAGATGCGCGTCGTTCAATGCATTTTGCATCGCAGCTGCACCGCCTTCTCCAGCCTCTGATGGCCCAGTAATATGGAATGCATCTGCACTCATACCGAAGCCTAAAACTTCAGCGTAAATCTTTGCGCCACGCGCTTTTGCTCGCTCGTATTCTTCTATAACCAATACGCCAGCACCCTCGCCTAAAACGAAGCCATCACGGTCTTGGTCCCAAGGACGACTCGCTGCCGCAGGATCTTCATTACGCGTAGAAAGCGCGCGCATTGAATTAAAACCGGCCACTGTGATGGGTGAGGTAGCTGCTTCAGCTCCCCCTACAACCATTACGTCTGCATCACCGTATTGGATCATTCGAGCGCCAAAGCCAATGTTATGGGTACCCGTAGTACACGCGGTCACAACAGCAATATTTGGACCTTTGAAACCGTGTTGAATGGAAACGTTGCCTGAAATCATATTGATCACGACACCAGGCACGAAAAATGGGGAAACCCGCCGTGGGCCGCTGTTAACCAGCGTGGCATGAGTTTCTTCAATTGTATTAATGCCGCCTATTCCAGAACCAATGGCTACGCCAATTCTGTCGGCGTCCGCTGGGTGAGATTCTATGCCCGCATCTTCAATGGCTTGAGCAGCTGCGGCAATTCCGAGCTGAATAAAGCTGTCCATACGACGAGCTTCTTTGGGATTTATATATTGGGAAATATCGAAGTCTTTGACGCTTGCGCAAATTTTTACGCCGTAGTCGGTGGTATCAAAAGATTGGTTTAAGCCAACACCACTTTGACCTGCGATAGCGGCCTGCCAAGATTCATCAACGGTATGTCCGATTGGACTGACCATTCCCATACCCGTAACGACAACTCTTCTCTTACTCATCATTTTCTCCAGCCAATGTCGACAAACTTGCTGTTACTTGCTGCTATAAGAACGCGTCTGATACCACTTAGAATGCCGCCGAGTGTTGTTCCAAAAGGCGTTTTGTACACACGTTCCTTTTACAAAAAGCGTTGGTTTTAAAATCAGTACTGCTACCGATAGTCAGGCCATAAATTTGCTCTCGCCTAGACCATGAGCCTATACGAGCCATAGATATTCGACCATAGGGGAATGCTATGCATACAGAAGCGCAGCCTGCTTAGGCAACCCATATAGAGCTACCTACGCAGATGCAATCAGCGGGTGGCAAGCACCGCACCGAGAGATTGGCCTATTGATGGGCCAATATGTAGTCGACAGCTTCTTTAACAGTCGTAATCTTCTCAGCCTCTTCATCAGGAATTTCAGTTTCGAATTCCTCTTCCAAAGCCATAACTAGCTCTACTGTATCTAAAGAATCTGCACCGAGGTCTTCCACGAAGGACGCGTCGGTACCGACCTCGTCTTCCTTGACCCCAAGCTGTTCACAAATCAATTTTTTAACTCTTTCTTCAACACTGCTCATGCGAATGTCATCCCTCAATTGTTCCTAGGCGCGAAGCGAACGGCATTCTATAGAGCCGTATAAGTCAATTCAAGCTATCAATTTACAACTTTCGCGCAATTTTTCTGAAAGAAACAGCTTGCAAACAACAAAATTTTGCAGCCGCTCTTTGCCATTTCCATATTAACTGATCAAGTAAAGTGCAAGCCGCCATTCACCTGCAGTGTTTGTCCCGTTATATAGCCGGCATTTTCACTGGCCAAAAACGCAACAGTTGCTGCAATTTCCTCTACATTACCCATGCGGCCCAAAGGAATACGCGCCATCATCATCGCAGACTGCTCTTCCGTTAGAGACTCGGTCATGTCCGTGGCAATAAACCCCGGAGCCACGGCATTTACAGTGACACCACGTGAGGCAACCTCAAGCGCCAGAGAACGAGTAAAGCCCTCCAAACCTGCCTTGCTGGCAACATAGTTACCTTGACCGGGATTACCCATACGGCCTACCACAGAGCCCATGTTAATCACTCTTCCCCAACGCGCTTTCAACATACCGCGCAGAATAGGCTTGGTGACTCTAAAGGCACCATTGAGATTGGTATCAATAACCTCACTCCACTCCGTATCAGACATACGTAAAAGCAGATTATCTTTGGTAATACCTGCGTTGTTGACCAACACCAAGGGCATAGCAACACGGTCCTTAATCTGCGCGAAGGCGCCAGCAATACTTTCACTGTCCTGTAGCTTGAGCACTAGACCAAATCCATCATCGCCGAGTGCTGCTGAAATTTGCTCAGCACCCGATTCACTCGTAGCCGTACCCACAACATAAAATCCAGCTGCGACTAAGGCCTGTGCAACACTGGCGCCAATACCGCGACTAGCACCAGTAACGAGGGCTGTTACTCTATCTGACATATCAACTCCAAATATAAATACTTAAACCAAGACTAAAGCGCGTTGGCGGCTTCTAAGCCGGCCATCTTAGAAAGCCCAATGGTCGGTGTTTCCTTCGAAATACGCTTAACCAGTCCAGCAAGCACATTGCCTGGACCGCATTCAACACATTGCTGCAACCCTTGGCTAAGCATAGATTGCACAGAGGCAGTCCATTGCACTGGGGAGTACAGTTGCTCAACTAAATTGCTCTTTAGCTCACCCACATCCTTGGCCACGCTGGCACCAACGTTTTGCACCACTGGAATCCTTGGCATAACTACTTCAATGGCATCCAAGGCTTGAGAAAAGTCGTCTGCCGCAGCGGCCATTAACTTGGAATGAAATGGCCCACTGACATCTAGTTTCAATGCCCGCTTAGCGCCCGCTGCCTTACAGGCTTCAATGGCTTCATCTACTGCGCTCATGGCCCCAGCAATAACCACCTGTCCAGGCGCATTATAGTTAGCCGCACTGACCTCCCCAGCAACCGAAGCACAACAGGCTTCAATTGCATCATCATCCAAACCTAGCACCGCTGCCATACCGCCTTGGCCGTTGGGAACAGCGCGCTGCATTAGCTCACCACGAGTACGCACAAGTCTCACGCCATCTTCAAAGCTCATAGCACCGGCGCAAACCAACGCGGAATATTCTCCTAGGCTGTGCCCTGCCATAACGTTGACCTTTTCGCTCCCCGCTGACCAAAGCTCCCATAAGGCAACGCTGGCTACCAATAAAGCGGGCTGAGTATTTTCTGTAGAGCCCAAAACCTCTGCGGGGCCCTCTTGAACCATGGACCATAAATCGAAACCCAACACTTGGGATGCGACATCAAACTTTGCTTTAACTGAAGCGTGAGCCTCAGCAATATCAGCCAGCATGCCGACACTTTGCGCGCCCTGACCAGGGAAAATTGCTGCCAACTTCATCATCCAACTCCTTGCTATTCACTGCCCCACATAAAGGGACAAACATCATTAATCTGCGCCAGTTCTAATTCGACCTTCGAACAAGCAGGCATTGATAGAAAATACTACCCAAAGCACATTAGGCCTCGAACTGTAAAATCTATAAATTATCAACCAAGACTTTAGTCAGCCCAGACTCTACATATTTGTCGGCCTGATTTAACGCACTCAAAAATCCAAGCTTACCGGTACTGCCATGACTTTTTACTACAATGCCATTAAGTCCCGCCATCAAAGCACCATTATAACGCTCAGGATCTAACTCACGACCAAACGCCGACAACGCATCATTGCCCTGAGCCAAAACTCTAAGCTTTTGTCTGATGTGGGAGGCCACCCCCTCTAAGGTCTTAAGCATAATATTGCCGGTGAAACCATCGCAGACGATAACGTCAGCGCAGCCTGAGAACAATTCAGTAGGCTCTACAAAGCCGACAAAATCTAAGCGCTGATCGCGGCTTAAAGTAGCGGCAACGCCATTCAATAGCCCCGTACCCTTGCCACTCTCAGTGCCTATATTCAGCAACGCAACGCGCACAGAATGCAGACTCTCAAAGCCCCCGCCAGAATAAGCCAAAGCCGCACCGAGCTTGGCGAATTGACTCAACATATTTTCGCTACAGTTGACGTTAGCACCTAGGTCTAACATGTAAAACTGCCCCGCATTGCCCTGAAATGATTTTATTATGGCAGGCCTCTGCAGCCCCGGTAGCGTGCCAACGTGAGAGCGCGCCAACCCGAGCAATGCCTTGGTATCCCCGGAACTCACCACGGCTTCAACATCATTGTTGGCTAATAATTTGCTGCAAACAGCCATGGAAGTATCTGGCCGGTTTCTGAGCACTTCGATAAGAGATTCCGAACCCACAAGAAAATCGTCGGCATAGAGAAATGTTGCGCCTTTTGCGGCAAGTACCTTGGCATGAGGAGTCCCTTGGATCAGTGCTTGCTGCCCAACCAATACTAGGTCTTCAGGCTTGGAAAACTCAGCGCAAGCCACAAGGTTGTTTTCAACCCCGGTGCTACCACCCATCAAATCAACAGCCATTAACCCCACGGCAATAACACTACGAATTTGGCTACGAGAATTGGCAAAGATAGGAGCGGCCTAGGCAGCCCAATAGACTGATTATTCGACGGTTTGCCAGTGCAAACTGCAATCAAGCATCTTTTCGCGGGTTGAATAAAACCGAGGCAGGCACCCGTTTGGACACGCAGTTGAATTGAAGAACATGAAGTCATGAGCACGCCTACAAAAACTGCAGGGGCATTAGGCGGAAGGATAAATCCATGAGCCAAAGAGGGGTAGTAAGCAGAACTGCACTACCCCGAATATCTAACTAGCCTTTGTCAGGCATCACTTGACGGCCACGGTAGTAACCATCTGCACTTATATGGTGACGGCGATGGGTTTCGCCTGAAGTAGACTCTACGGACAATGTTGGTCCTGATAGTGCGTCATGAGAGCGACGCTGTCCGCGGCGTGAACGGGTCACTTTGCTTTTCTGAACTGCCATTTTACTGTTCCTTTTCTCGTATCAAGAATCTACTGTGCAGATTCTAATGTTAAGCCTTACGCTACAACTATTCACTAGGGCGCCTCGCCTTTCGTTTTGGTCTGTAGCTTCTGTCTATATCTTCTTTTTGCTTCTGTTAAATACTTTTAGCTAATTACTTTTAGTTTGTTACTTTTAGTTTGCTACTTCTAGTTTATTGCTTTCAGCGGCCCAATTCTAAATGTCCTCTTCACCCTCTTCGGTTGGAAGCGAGCCGATTTCTTGAAGAGCGGCCTTAAGTCCTAAAAAGGGTAACTGGCGATCTACTAGCTCTTCTGTTTCCTCTAACAGGTCTTTTTGATCTCTTTTATCTTTTTGATCTCTCTGTTCTCTCTGATCAGGAGGCGCGTCACTTGCCCCGTCATCGTAGACCATTGCAGGTCTGTTGCCACAATTCAGGTCTACGCATACTTGGCCGGGCAAATCGAGTAAGAGTTCATCCTCTACCAATTCAACAATGTCTAGCCGTGGACCTTCTATTACAACAATATTCAGGTCAGCGCTTTCCTCACCCGAACTCCAGTACTCCGCTTGCTCCTCGGTGGAGGCAATTGTTGCATTGAATGTGGTGCGCAAAATGTAAGGCACTGACTCTTGGCACAAATGACAGGGTAATTTTGCCGATGCCTCAATAACACCTTCTACTACAACTCTGTATCTGGCATCGCGGTCAAAATAAAGCTTAACCTGCAAATCGCCCAACTCAGTACATTCCTGTTCGAGCCTCGACATCTGTTCCGAGCGGACAACACGTTCTACCAAGGCCTTGCGTTGGCCCAGTGACTGGTAAGTTAATGCTCCGTCAGTACGCGAGTTCATAGCGGGCGCAATCATAGGTATCTGTTGTTGTTCTGTAAAGGCAAGTTGCGGTCAAAGTTGATGTATTTGGCCCTATAGCGTGGGATTTGCACAAAGATTGGGGAAATTGTCCCATTCCATCTTGAGGTTGGGTTATAAGGTGTTCGACAATCGCGCTACCGCGCTGCCAGTAACAACAATCACATGCCCTGGACACCCGCACCATGTCTTCACAAATAATACTCGGATCATCGTCCAAATATCGCGCTCAGGCACTCAGAACCCTAGGCCTAGAACTAGATAGAGATTTCAACCAGCGATCACCAAACGTGGATGAAACGCCCAAGCCTATGGAATCGGCCCAGGCAATTGCGTCGCGCTTAGCCTTGGCTAAAGCAAAAGAAATTGCACTCAACAACCCGGGCAAAGTCATCATAGGATCTGATCAAACGGGCGTTTGCGGCGATCGTATTTTAGAAAAACCGGGTACGGTGGAAGCAGCTATTGAATCCCTCACCTATTGCAGCGGCAAAACCGCAGTCTTTTACACTGGCTTAGCCATTTATCAGTCCAGTGTTCAGCAGCAAAACAGTGAGGGCGACAAATACACCTTGGATGTAGAAGCAACTCACCTGCAATTTCGCACACTGACAGCGGCGCAAATCACCAAGTACGTTGAATTAGATAAGCCACTGGATTGCGCAGGTGCCTTCAAGGCGGAAGGCTTGGGTATTGCTTTGTTCGAATCTATAAAAGCCGACGACCCAAGCGCCCTAATTGGCTTACCGTTGATCCGCCTGGTTTCTCGACTACAAGAGTTTGGCATAAACATACTGCCCCACTCGCGCTAACCACTGCGGCTAACTTGGACGCCTGCCCTGAAAAGATTTGGCACATCTAGCCGGGCATTTCAGGCCGACCAACTCAAGCTGCCCAAACACCGGCTTATTTCGATTCTAAAGCGCGCCAGATCGATGCCATTTCTTCTTCGATCGGCGCGGAAATATCTAGTCGATCAGAACCAAAGGGCACCATCAACCTAGACGAGTGCAGGCATAACCGAGACACTTCAATCGCGTTTGCGCCGCCATATTTAGAATCGCCGAGAATCGCATGCTGCTGAGACTGTGCGTGCACTCTAATCTGGTGAGTTCTACCCGTGTGTAAACTTGCAGACAATAAGGTGGCCTTGGGAGCCGCGCCGACGATTTCAAAGTCCGTCCGAGCCGTTTGCCCGGTACCATCGACTCTGACTCGGCGTTCACCGGAAGATGTCTCAAACCGCTTAAGGCGGTGATGAATACTTCTGCAATCTCGAGGCCAAACGCCATCAACAATAAGGTGATATTTTTTCTTCACCACTCGCTCGCGGAAGGCCTCTTGAGCCACCTTGAGCACGCTGCGTTTTTTGCACATCAATAAGCAGCCCGATGTGTCACGGTCAATGCGGTGGGCCAACTCCAGCCTAGGTTGGTTGCGCATAACTCTAAACATTTCGATCACGCCTGAAGTAATTGAACTGCCGCCATGTACCGCAAACCCCGGCGGTTTGTTGATGACAATCAAATCGTCATCCTCAAACAAAATACACTGCTCCAATATATCGACGGTATCCCCGGTCATTTGCACTGGCGCTTGCTCACGACTTCGAACCGGCGGGACCCGCACACGGTCGTTCAGCGCTAGCCGATAGGTTGGCTTGATGCGGCCACCGTTCACGCGCACCTCGCCTTTTCGTAAAATCCGGTAGATTTTGGTCCTTGGCACACCTTTCAAGTGGCGTAACAAAAAATTGTCAATGCGCTGACCTACGTCGTCGACATTCACAATATCCAAATATGTCACTTCCATTAAGAGCGCCTTATAGAGAAAAAAACTAATCGTTTGAAGGGTTTAGCAAACACTGTTACCATCCATCCGAGATTTTACATGGAAGGTTAGTTTACAGCTTGAGTGACGATGTGCATCTGCAATATGCAAATGGATTTTATCGCTAAAGCAGTAATTGCTTGTAACGTGTGTATATCGGCTAAAACAGGCCCTCTTTCTTCGCTCGAAAGACTTAGTTAGAAAGGCTTAGTTAGAAAGGCTTAGTTAGAAAGGCTTAGTTAGAAAAGCTTGGTTAGAAAGACTTTGATTAAAAAGACCTTGTTTAAAAAGACTTTGTTTAAAAGAACTTTTGCAGGAACCTTTTGGCCATGCCTAATGACTCAGCAGTACATGTTAGGTAGGTGAAGGCTTGGTATACGGCAGCTACGTGACAAATTTGGACTGAGACCCAGCATTATTAGGGGCTCATAGAACATCAGAATAAGAAATAAAATGTCTTATTCAAGATTTAGGCCTTTGAGAGAAGTTCTCTTAGACCACTCTTAGAACGCTTTTTAAATAGCGTTCTAATTTAACGAGGTGCCTAAGGCACCAATATATTCGACGAAATAGTGATTGCATCAGGGCAGACATGCCATAGCCTGATGACGAAAGCGACTTAAGAGCTGCATTTTGGCGTTTGGCTTATTTGCCGACGCATAAAATGGTCATATTGATAATTGGCCGGTCGTAGAAGAGCGCGGATTAGTATCCGCAGAGATTACAGAATAATGATATTAGCGGTTCGAGCAGGTAGCCTGCCGAATCCCAGAAAAAGAAAGCGTAACGACGAAAATATAAAGACGAGAAAGCTCAGCAGTCTGTGGTTTAAGCCCACGTTAAATTGCTCTGAGCATAAGGATCGTCAAGAGATCGCCCACGTCAGCATATGCGCCTCGCATTACAGGAGGTATTAGCATACGGTGATTTAGCGCATAGAAGCACTAGGCCTTTAACAATACGGCTTTAAGTAAGTGCGCTATGTGAGTTTAAGCGACATATTGAATCGAAGCGCCTCACCGGACCTAGATTAATCTAAGCCGGTCATATCACTGCAATCCCACCTCGTACCCCACTATAACGTCCAAAAAATGTGCCGAGCTCAGAATATGGCAATTGAGCATCAGCTCTTACAGGACTTATGACAAATGAAAAGAATGCTAATCAATGCAAGACAACCCGAAGAGGTTCGGATTGCGCTTGTTGATGGACAAAAACTCTATGACCTAGATGTCGACAACGTCGCCAGGGAACAGAAAAAATCCAGCATCTACAAAGCAAAAATCACCCGTGTAGAGCCTAGTCTAGAGGCGGCTTTTGTCGACTTCGGATCAGAAAGACATGGTTTTTTACCGCTGAAAGAAATCTCTCGAGAATATTTCAAAAAGAAAGGTGGCGGTCGCTCACCCATCCAAGAACTCGTTGGCGAAGGCCAAGAAATATTGGTTCAGGTTGAAAAGGAAGAGCGCGGCAACAAGGGCGCAGCCCTTACCACTTTTTTAAGCCTAGCCGGCCGCTACATGGTCCTCATGCCGAACAACCCGCGAGCTGGCGGCATATCCCGTCGTATCGAAGGTGAGGAAAGAGACCAATTACGCGACGCGTTAGCACAAATTGAAATTCCAGATGGCATGGGCGTCATCGTTCGCACCGCCGGCGTTGGCCGCAGCTCAGAAGAGCTGAACTGGGACTTAAACTATCTCTTGCAGCTATGGCAAGCCATACAAAATGCAGACGAGACAGAACCCACACCTTCGCTCCTGTACCAAGAAAACAGCGCCGTCATTCGAGCAATTAGAGACAACTTACGCGCAGATATCGGCGAAGTCCTTATTGAAGGCGATGCGGCATTTGAAGAGGCTTCGGCATTCATCGCTCAGGTAATGCCTCACTATGCAGATAAAGTAAAAGCGTACGATGATTCAATTCCGCTATTCAGCCGCTACCAAATCGAGAGCCAAATTGAGACGGCTTATGAACACACGGTTAAATTGCCCGCCGGTGGCAGTATCGTAATTGACCCCACTGAAGCCCTTGTTTCTATTGATATCAACTCTGCTCGCGCTACCAAGGGCCATGATATTGAAGAAACTGCCCTCAATACCAACCTTGAGGCAGCGGATGAAATAGCAAGACAACTGCGCATACGTGACATTGGCGGCCTGGTCGTTATCGACTTCATTGACATGATGAACCCCAAAAATCAGCGTGCAGTTGAAAACCGCATGCGCAACGCACTAGAAACCGACAGAGCGCGCATTCAGACAGGCCGTATTTCTCGCTTCGGTCTGATGGAAATGAGCCGCCAGCGTTTACGCCCCTCATTAGAAGAAATAAGCACTGGACTATGCCCTCGCTGTAATGGCCAAGGCCGGATCAGAGACACAAAGTCACTGGCATTAGCCATTCTTAGAGTCTTGGAAGAGGAATCTCTGAAGGAGCGCAGCGCAGTTATTCGCGTGCAAGTGCCATTGGCTATTGGCGCATTTTTGCTTAATGAAAAGCGTGGCGACTTAGCAACAATTGAACAACACACCGGTACGCATATTGTCATTATTCCAAATACTAATTTGGAAACACCCCACTACCTTGTTGAACGTCTCCGCGATGATCACGTAGAGGGCGAAGGCGAAGTACCCAGCAATGTGCTTTCAGACCTTGCTAATCAGGCCCAGCAGCAAGAAATCCCAACAGATACGGCATTGCCTGCGAAACCTCAAGCCGCTGTTAAAACACAAATTCAAACTGCGCCTCCCGCGCCCGCTGAAGTTGCGGCGAAAGCCGAACCTAAGCCCTCAACACCGAGTCTATTTAAACGCATAGTCAGCAGCTTGTTCTCTGACGAAGCAGCGGTAGAAGAGCAACCTGGGCGTAAACCTACGCCCAGTGGTCGAGATGGCGGTAGAGACGGCAATCGCGACAACAATCGTGACAGTAATCGCGACAGCAATCGTGAAAATGGTGGGCGCAATCGCCGCCGTAACGACGACGATCGCAAAACAGAAGGCCGTCAAAGAAAGGACAGTAACGGTCAAGATAATCGCTCAAAGCGCGGCCAGTCTGATGACACAAAGCGAGACGACAACCGCAAAGGCGAGCATAAATCAGATGAGCGCTCAAATAGAGACTCAAATCGCGAGGAGCGCCGTAGCCCGCGCCGTGAGGACAAGCGCCGTGGAGAAAATCGCCGCGACGACACTTCAGAGCAAAGCAAAAAACCAGCCGCAAAAAAGGAATCTAAGCCTTTCGTAGTTGTGCCTAAAGAAGAGCGTCAACCTTCGGAAGAAACTTTAGCCAAGAGTAAACGGCAGCCGCTTCGAGATCGTTCAGCGCCACCGCGCAATAGCGAAATTAAAACCCCCATTAGCAAAGTGGACAGCGGCCAAGCCGATGAAAAATCAAAAGCTGTCGCGACCAAGGCCACCACTGAGAGTCAGGCTGATAAAGCTCAGGCAAACTCTGCCAAGCAAGAGCAAGCTAGCAAAGAGCCGCGTGGAAGAGCCAGCAATGATCCACGGAATCGTGGCGCAAAAGCCTCTGCAAATACAAACGACAACAGCGAGTCTAAAGATGAGTTAGCAGCTAACTCTGCCGAAATGCCAGAAGTCAGCCATTCCCCAGCAACAGCCGATGTTACTGAAAGCACTGTAGAAACACAGGACGCGAGCAATGACAGCGTAGCTGAAGTAGTCGCAGAGGTGATGGAAGCTAAAGCTGAGGTTGAGGTTGAGGTTGAGGCTGAAGCAGAAACAGAAACAGAGACTCAAAACGCAGCAGCGGTAGAGTCACAAAATGTTGTCGAAGAAGAGGCATCAGAGGAAGCACCGGTAACACCGACAGACAAAACCAACACGCCCTCCGAGGCTGTTGTTGAGGAGGCTGAAAAGGTTAAGGAAGAAGCTAAAGAACCTGAGCCAAGCACAGCAACTGCGCCTGCCCGAGCGCCAGGACGAGCGTCCAACGACCCGCGTGAAGTCAAACGGCGGGAGCGCGAAAACGCGCTACGCAAGCAAGGCGTTTTAATACAGCCGCAGAGCAATAGTTCTCAGGAAAGCAGCGACGGTTCCAGCTCTAGCTGAACCTGATATTGCTCGAACACACTGTGAGCGACATCCTTGGCGAAGCTGAGGATGTCTGCACACTGAGCGCCGCCAAAATTAACAATGACTAAAGGTTGCTGCGACCAGCAGCCTACATCGCCCTGCCGAACACCCTTCCAACCACCGCGATCAATCAATTGCGCTGCAGACAACTTATAACCCTGACCATGGACAAAGGCTTTAAAGCCCAGTGCTTGCATCGCGCGCGCCACCTCGATAGTGACAATAGGGTTTTTAAAAAAACTGCCTACGTTCGCGAATTCCGCAGGATCTGGAAGCTTGCCCCGACGCAGCGCAATAACGCAATCCGCAACCTCTTGGGGACTAGGTTCTGCGACAGGCAAACCTTGCAGTACACGCTGCAACTCAGGATAGCTGTTTTCAATAACAGGCAACTTGGAGAGTCGAAACACAACAGAGACAATGGTCCAATCTGGCTGAGCCTTAAAAACGCTCGAACGGTAGGCAAATTGACAATCCTTTTGCGCTATCTGGCGGCTCTCGCGCAAGCCATCGACAATATTTACGCCAACAATCAGTTGTGCAACCTCTACCCCATAAGCACCTATATTCTGCACAGGCGCCGCGCCAACTGAGCCCGGAATTAGCGCTAAATTTTCTAAGCCAAACCAGCCTCGGCTCAAGCTTTCCATGACCAGTTCATGCCAAACTACGCCGGCGCCCACCTCAACTAACACAGACTCCGAGGATTCCTCTACGACATTAATGCCTTCGATGCGCATGGAGCAGACAAGACCAGCGACTTTAGGCTGCAAAATCACATTAGAACCTGCACCCAGACAAGTCATCGACAAGTTGTTCTTTTCGGCGAAGTCCTGAGCTGCGGCAACGTCTGTTAGCTGTTCAATTGCCCCCCCCCACTGAGCGCGAGAGGTAAGACCAAACGTGTTCTCAAGAGGATATTCAGGTTGGATATTCAAAACGCTAGATTCCGAAATGTTAGATTAATTCGCACACCCACCGGGCGTTTTGTAGCGCGCAAACAATGCCGCTGGCGGCCGTCAAAGAAGAGCAATGATCCATTGGCCAAATCCACGCTCTCCCGCACCCCTTCAGCCCCAGAGTCAGCACTTAGGTCTATGGCAAAGCGCCTGACTGCGCCAACGCTCAACGATGCAATTTTGCCCGCACAACCTACCTCATCGTCCCTGTGCCAGCCCATATATTGACTGCCATCTACATACTTATTCATGAGCAAAAAGTTAAACGGCTGATTTAAAGCCTCCTGAATACGATCTCTGAGCGCGGCTAGTGGCTCGGGCCAGCCCTTGGTTCTATGATCTAGCTGGGTGTACCTGTAGTTGAGACCCGCATCGCCACACCAAGCTATTTCCCGCGGTGCTAACACCTCTCTCCCGTAAATTTTGAACTGCTCCTGTTGCCATGTGACCTGCGATGAGCTGAGCAACCAATGTTCAAGCACTTGGGCTTCAGATTCCTCTATAAAATTTGATATGAGATTCACAGGCGATGGCTGATTCCGTAAAAGCTTAGGGTATACTAGCGGACTGATTGAAACTAACTAAAGGAATTCATGTGAATATCCAAGGAAAAGTCGCTGTCATTACTGGCGGCGCATCCGGTCTCGGCAGAGCCAGTGCAGAAATGATCATCGCTAATGGCGGTAAAGTTGCGATTCTAGATCTGAATGAAGATTTAGCAAATGCTACAGCAAAAGAACTTGGCGACGCGAAAGCCTACCAAGTAAACGTTACCGATGACGCATCCGTAACAGCTGCGATCAACCAAATCCATGAAGATTTTGGCGCGATCCATATCAATGTGAATTGTGCGGGTATTGGCGCTGCTTCCAGAACCGTAGGCCGTGAAGGTGCTTTAGACATAGCGAAATTCAACTTTATCGTTCAAGTGAACCTGATCGGTACATTCTCAGTTCTGAGTAAGTGTGCTGCGATCATGCAGTTGAACGAACCAGAAGGTGAAGCGTTAGAAAGAGGTGTTGTAATCAATACTGCATCGGTTGCAGCTTATGACGGCCAAATTGGCCAAGCAGCTTACTCGGCTAGTAAAGCCGGTGTTGCAGGCATGACTTTACCTATCGCTCGTGATTTATCTCGCCAAGGCGTACGCATCTGCACAATCGCACCTGGCATATTCAACACACCGATGATGGCGGGCGCACCTGATGCAGTAAGAGACCCACTAATCGATATGGTTCAGTACCCTAAGCGTTTGGGCCTACCCCCAGAATACGCGTCACTGACCAAGCAGATTGTAGAAAACTCCTATCTGAACGGCGAAACGATACGGCTAGACGGCGGTATCCGTATGGCACCTAAGTAACCTCAAATAGGTAACTTAGAACCCTAACAAGCGTTTTGCATTGTGAGCAGGCATTACCTGCTCACAAATTCTTTTTGCACCCTAGCCAAATCTTCTGGTGTATCCACACCGCCCGGTACGCTTTGACTTACATCTAGCACCAGCAAATCTCTACCTGCCTCTATCCAGCGCAACTGTTCCAACTTTTCAATGCGTTCCAATCTGGACTCACCCAAATTGACAAAAGTTCGCAGCCCCGCGACCCTAAAACCATAGATACCAATATGCCGTCGGGCCACGTCGCTTTGCATAAAGGCATCAAACAATTCCTCATCGTCAATGGATTCGCGAGGGTAAGGTGTCGGAGCGCGAGAAAAATTAATTGCCCGCAAACCGTCTCCAACCAACACCTTCACAACATTAGGGTCCAAAAAATCGCGCCTGTTTGTAATGGGTTCGGACAACGTCGCCATCTCGATATCTGCCCTAGCAACCATTGCCTTAAACAAGTCATCTACAATTTGTGGCGGCAACATAGGTTCGTCGCCTTGAATATTGATCACAAGGTCTTCATCGCCCCAACCCATTTCATCAGCTACTTGCATCACTCTGTCTGATCCAGAGGGGTGGTCTGCACGAGTCATTACCCCTTGATAGCCCGCGTCCGCAACCACATCCAACACACGCTGATCATCCACCGCGACCACTACATCGTCAGCCATAGTGTTGCTGGCCAGCGCGGCCACGTGAACAATCATCGGTACGCCGTTGATAAGGGCCAAGGGTTTACCCGGCAATCGTGAAGAGGCGTATCTAGCCGGTATAACAACGTGCATGGCCATAACTAAACTCCTGCCTCTTGCGGTACGGCTAGCGTGTTTTGCGCCTCTATCGTTGGCACCATTGGCACCATCGGCGCTATACCGCATTTGGCCAGCGTAGAGGCCAGAGCGCTGGCTATATCATCATCGAACACAACATCAATATCCAAAGACCACACGTTAGACAAATCAACGTCTAACTGAACTAACTTGGTAGCGTCTTTTTCCGTACAAACTACCGTCAACACATCAGAAAACCGGACCTCTTCGCCAGTGAATAAATGATGATCACTGTAAGCTTCAGGCTCCACTAGAAAGCCCAATTCAGATAAGGTGGAAAAGAAACGACTTGGATTGCCGATACCGCAAACGGCGCGGACAGCGCTATGTTGCTGCAAAAACTCCGCAGCACTTACCTGCTGACCGTCCGCAAGACTTCTAAAGTATCGGACCTTAGGACGCATGACAATTTCGCTGCTCACCAGACCGGAGGCTTGCGCATTGGAAATGACAAGGTCTACATGATCTAACCGGCTTACCGGCTCTCTGAGAGGTCCTGCCGGCAACAGCCGACCATTACCTACTCCGCGAACCCCATCTATAACAACAATTTCCACATCACGGCCCATTGCATGATGTTGCAGGCCGTCATCGGAAATCACCACATCGCAATTTTCGGATTGCAAAAAATCTAACGCTTTCATTCTGTCTGCCGCTATGGCGACTGGACAATTTAACCTGTTTTTCAACAGCACACCCTCATCACCATAATGTAACGGGTCTGCGTGAAGGGGCACTAGTCCCCCTTTGTGACTGAGGCTGCCTTTATACCCTCTGGAGACAATACCTGGACTAAATCCGCGACGACGCAGCTCCTCAACCAGCCATATCACCAGCGGCGTCTTACCGGTGCCGCCAGCAGTAATGTTGCCCACTACAATAACGGGTAATGAAGTGCGCCCTGGCGTTTTACTACCTGATCGATAAACATTCGCCCGACGTTGGCTAACCCAGCCGTAGAACCAAGAAAGAGGGGTCAAAATACTCGGCCACCAAGCGTTGGTATACCAAGCTTGGCTCAAGATATTAGCGGAGCGGTCAATAAAGGAATTAACCTTAGCCATACTTTTAGTATTGGCCAAATTCAGTGTTCCAGCATTCCCCAGCATCGCGAATTCATCTTCCAACTCAGGATCCGACTCATCTTGAAACTGAGCGGCATACAGCTCTGCATAGTGCCCACCTTGATTCAATAGCGACTTATGATCGCCCTGCTCAACAACTTGACCTTGATCTAAAACTACAATGACGTCAGCAGATTCTACAGTTGATAACCGGTGAGCAATGACAAGTGTGGTTCGGCCAGTCATGACCTCTTCTAGAGCGGCCTGAATATATTTTTCTGATTCATTGTCTAATGCAGATGTAGCCTCATCCATAATTAGGATAGGCGAATCTTTCAGCAGCGCTCTGGCTATAGCGATACGCTGCCTTTGACCGCCGGAGAGCAAGACACCGTCATCGCCAACCACCGTATCAATCCCGTCTGGCAGCTTGTCAACAAATTCACTAGCGTAGGAGCGATCCAACGCTACCTTAATATCCTCATCTGATGCGTCCTTGGCATCACCATAAGCAATGTTATTTCTCAATGTATCGTTAAAGAGTGTGACTTGTTGATTTACAACTGAGATCTGCCGCCGGAGGCTGTTCATCTCATAATCTCTCAAGTCGATACCATCTAGGGTGATAGCGCCGCCGCCTATTTCATAAAACCGTGGCAATAAGCTGGCCAAGGTTGACTTGCCGCTACCCGACCGCCCTACTAACGCTACGCTCTGTCCTGGCTGAATGTTCAGTGAGATTTTACTGAGCACATTGGGGCCTTGCTCATTATAGGCAAAATCGACGTTATCGAACTTCAATGCTCCTGTAGCCTTTTCGACACTATGCGTGCCGCTATCCGCCTCAATAGGCGAATCTAATTGAGCAAATATGTCTTCCGCCGCTGCGAAGCCGCGCTGCAGTTTCGCATTAACTTCGGAGAGCTTGCGAATAGGCTTTCCCAACATACCGGCAAGCACAAGAAACGTCACCGCTTCGCCGCTAGTCAAACCACCACCTATTTCTGGGCGGTAAAGCATAATGATCAAACCACACAAAGCCGTGGCGATAATGGTTTCGTTTATCTGTGAACTAAGGACACGAGTCACCGCCATTTTTAAATTTTGCTGACGATTAACCTTATTTGCGCCCAAAAAACGCTGCTCTTCGTGGGACTTACCGCCAAATACTTTTACTACCCTGTAACCATTCACGGCCTCGGAGGCAACGTGAGTCACGTCACCCATTGAATGCTGAATACGCCGACTGATTTTGCGGAACCGACTACTAGCAAACACCACCACCAAAGCCAAAACCGGCGCGGTGCCGATAAACAAAAGCGTAAGCTGCCAACTTTGAAAAATCATCAGGCCGAGATACGCAATAACCTTGACGCCATCCTGTATCAGCGAGCGTAACGCATCGGTACCGGTATCTCTTAGCTGCGTTACCGTAAAAGTAATACGGGAAACTATGTGCCCTTGTGATTCGTTGTCGAAATAACGACTAGGTAATTTCAAAACCTGAGCAAACAACTCTTCGCGTAGGTTGTACACCACGCCAAAAGATATCCGCGCCATCGCTGTTTCGCCAACGATGGTACCTACGGCGCGCACCAGCGTCACCGCCACCATCATGGCGGGTATTGATGCCGCCGCCCTAACCTTTAAATCATCCCATTGATCAATCAGCTCACCAAACAACTTAACAAAATAGGCTTCGGCACCGGCAGCAAACAAAAAGGCCACTACAGAGACTGTCATAATGAACCAATACCGCCCCACATATCGCAACAGTCTTCGATAAGTTTGCCAATCCGATGGTTTCGCTATAGCTGGTTGAGCCATAAATGTAGCCTATTCCTTTGGGGGTTCTAATATTGGCTGGGTGGCCAAACTAATTTGAGTTAATCCTACCTGCGCACAAGCGTCCATAACTCGCACCACTGATTGATGAGTAGCAGTTGCATCGGCGCTAATAACTACAGGCAAACTTGTCCTTCGTGCGGCATTTTTTTCAACAACTGCTTGAAGCGTTTTAGCAAGCCCTTGAAGAGATGTATCCACTACGATACTGCCCTCTATTTCATAGCGCCCATTTTGCTGCACTACAACATTAATAAATAAATCCTCGTTTGGCTGAGCGTCACCGTTAGCTTGAGGAAGATCAACATTCAACGCCTGATTTTGCACAAAGCTGGTAGACACCATAAAAAATATGAGCAGTAAAAAAACCACATCTATCAGCGGCGTTAGCTCTACTGTCGCTTCGCGACGACTGGCTCTAGAGCGCCTCACGCTATGGATGTCTCACAACGTGCTGATAACACGCGCAAAGGCGCAATCCAGCAGATGTTGCTGAGGCTGCTGAAAAAGCTGTACCTAAGTTTTCCATCAATGAGAGTCCGCACTGACATCAACCCGCAGACGATCGAAAAAGCGCTGGCTAATACTGTCTATCTCCAAGATCAATTCATCCACCTTGCGCAAGAAAAATCGGTGGGCTATCAAAGCCGGAATAGCCACTGACAACCCAGCGGCACTTGTTACCAACGCAGTTGAAATACCGCCTGCCAGAATCTTTGCGTCTCCCTGGCCTGCTGAAACCAACGTGCTAAAGACGTCGATCATGCCAAAGACCGTGCCCAAAATACCCATTAGTGGCGTAATGGAGGCAATAATGCCGACTAAAGTTAAGTAGCGTTCAAGCTCATGGGCGACATTGTCGATAGTTGACTGCATGACCCGCTGAAAAGCGTCAGTCTGAAGATCTATACCATTCAAACCCGCCGCAATTACGTAACCCAAAGGCGAGGCAACGGCGAGTTCCGCCAAAGCCTTGCTATCACTTGACCAAGTTTGGCTGCTCTGCAATTGGCTCAGCAATTCCGCAGGTATGACCTCTTCACGCCGCAACGTCCACCAACGCTCCAAGCAAATAGCGCCGACTACCACGCTACAAAGAAGAATAGGCAGCATCAACCAGCCGCCCGTTATAACTATATCCAGCATGTAGTGAACCAACCCCTTTTAACTAACTGTAGACTCAACTGTAATCGGCTACCAAGAACAACCGCGAGCGGTGATTGGCCAACAGCTATGCACCATGCCATCTGCTTCCATTACCCAATAATATTCGTGCAGATTTACCGTTGGGTCGCAGTGCGGCGTGGCGAAACGAATAACTTGTCCTAACTGAATTTCTTGTTGACCCTCGGCGAGAATCAACACGCCGTGCTCGTCACCGGCAAATCGAAATTCAACATCAGGAATATCATCGCAAACCGGATTAACGCTGTCTGAAGCAAAAGCCTTATACCCGCCATCAACAGTAATAGTGGCGCTCTGCGGCTGGCTTATGGTCGTGCATGCCACACTTAAAGACAGTTCAAATTCATTAAAGCGGTCACCTTGAGCACTGCCAATGGCACGGTACTCTTCATCCATGAATATGTAACTGCCCACTTGCAGGTCAGTCATTCTGGCAACTTCCACATCAATATCGTAAGTGCCGGTACCGCCACCGGTAACCACATCAACATCAATACCGTGTTTTTCCAGCAACAAAAATTTATCTTCTAGGCGCTGCCACGAACTCAGGGATTTCTCCCGGCGCTTGTCAAAATCAGCCAAGTGCATCAAATGCCCAGCGTAATGTTGGACACCCGAAAAATAGAACCGATCGTCTTTTTCAATACGTTCAACAAGCGTCAGGAGCAAATCATTGTCTCTCGTACCGGTTCGACCCATTGATACATCCAGATCCACTAAAATCCCTAACGTCGAATCAGCCGAAATCGCTTGAGCAAGCAATTCAAAGCCATGGAGAGAATCCACCACAATGCGAATGTTTTTTTGGCCCAGTAAAAGGGTATCCAAAATCCGCGCTTTAGTTAACGTGGATATGGGTGAAGTGATGAGGATTTTAGATACCCCCCCATGCAATAGCGCAGCGGCTTCACTGACTTTTGCCGCGCACACGCCCACTGCCCCAGCTTCTATCTGCATGCGCGAAATAAGCGGGCACTTGTGTGTTTTTGCGTGAGGTCTAAAGCCTTTACCATGACTGGTCAAATGCGCAGACATTTTGGCAATATTCGCCTCCAACGCAGGCTTATCTATGATCAACGCCGGAGTTGGCAACTCTTCTATTTCAAATGGTCTGGGCAACATTGTTGCTTCGACTGGCTTGGCGCGTATGTTTGCCAACGCTAACTCTGACGACATTGAATTCTCTCCAACTAAAAAAGCAAAAGTAAGGACGCACGATTTAAAAGAACTTTTTCAAAAAACTTGCAAGAACCTCCGCATAAAATGACCGCGAAGTTCAAACAGCTACTCATTCACTACGGCGATTAAAAAACGAATAGTGAAATGCCAGTAACAATTTTCTAGCTGCGCGATAAGCATATTGACAACCTTGCGGCGCAGGAAAAACCTCAGCGCCAATGATAGCTGGTATCGAAAGGAAAAAAATATCCCAATTAACCGCTAGTGACCAAATTTGTTTAATGAAAATACAGCCTCAGGCAGGCTGGGTTGGCAAGGATTTAAGGTAGGATTGAGCGCAACACAGATGTATGACGCTGCCAATCTGGCAGAGCTCAAAAAGCCATTTAGACAAACGGCCAAACGCAAACCCTCGGAGTAGGATTATGAAAGTTCAAGGTGGATGTTACTGTGGGGCGATACGCTATGAAGCCAACGGCGATCCCATGATGAGAGCAGAATGCTATTGCCGCGAATGCCAGTATATTACTGGCGGCGCGAACGTCTTGGTTATGACCATGCCAATTGATGGATTTACCCTTGTACAAGGCGCGGTTAAGGGCTTTACTCGAGATGATATCGAGCACGCTGTAACTCGAGAATTTTGTGAACATTGCGGCACACACCTTTTCACCAGAGCGCCTGGATTCAAAGAGGGTGTCATCATTAAAGTTGGATCAATGGATGACCCGTCGCTATTTGGCAAAGCCGACAGCGCTAACCATGTGAGCGATGCCCTGCCTCACCACCGTCTACCTGATGACATTCCGCTGCATCAAAAATGGGTGCATAGCTGATTCCAGCGGACGCCTAGCAGCCGCATGCGAGCTACTCGCTCTTGGTTCATGACAAACAAAGGCTAATTGGTAATAGCGTTTTGGTCATGGGCCGCTTGTATCTTCAACGCGGCGACTAAATGCCTACAAATTAAAATGCCCGCCTGCTTACGCTTTTGCTGCTCTTGTTTCTTCACGTTGACGCGAATTTTTTTCTGAACAGAGGGCCTGATTACTGCGAGGTTGCCCCCCTGAGTTGAGTCCGTAGGCGCTAAGCCCAGCAATGACCGCTGATAGCCAATTTGCTGATGATCTTTTTTATCAGCAACAGTCGTTTGCGGCCGCTTGGTTATCCCTACTAAGGATTCTTTGGATCGTTTAACGAACCTTCTGGACTCTTCTAAATCGTCTATACATCGTTGGCGCAAATCGCACGTTTGAGCATTTGCATGACGGGTTGCGCTCTTTTTCTTAGAAGAATTGTTCTCTGTACTGTTTTTCTCTGTACTGTTTTTCTCTGAAATATGTTTTTCTGCAGAGACTTTTTCTGGATAAGCCTTTTCTGAATGAAACGGATCTGTTGACGAGGCCACAATTTCATTTAGAGACTGCTCCTGCCGTGCGGGCTTTTGTTTTGAACGCAGTTGCTGAGCTAAAGTCATAGCTGCCTCAAAATGACGGGCCGAATTTTCAATATCCGGCGTTGGACTTGGCTTAGTCCTGTTTATGCACCTCACTGGCATCATGTCCGAACCCTCGATATCAGCACTTTTCTCCAGTACATCTGACAGATGGTTTTGACTGTGAGGCATGTTCGCCACGTCTAATCGCGGGGTTTTGCCCTGCGCAACTGAATGCTGAATCGCCACCTGATGGTTGGTGTCCTTGTTGAACAACACTACGTTGGATCTAGAGAAAGGCGTTGCCATGCTCTGAGAAATACTCTGAGAAATGCGCGCTGAAATGACCGTAGAAATAGGAATCTCTAACTGCTCAACCTGACGCTGCTCACCGGAGATAAGTTCACTCATGCCTTGGAGACCCAGCGGCAGTTCGGCCTGATGAACATTGAGGTAATTTGTGTCGCTTCCTATCGACGCTGGGTTAGCGGAGCCAGCCTGGTCCCTGGCGATCTCACTGCAAGAGTCCACTACTGTCTCTTTAAGCAAAGCCTTCTTTAGCAAAGCCATTTCCTCTAAAGCCTTTTCATCCAAAGCCTTTTCGTTTACCGCTTCGATTAGAGACGCTT
>QXZU01000117.1:33426-52192 GCA_009886205.1 K189A clade bacterium
TCTAAAGCCTTTTCATCCAAAGCCTTTTCGTTTACCGCTTCGATTAGAGACGCTTCATTTAGTGAGTCTTCATTTAGAGAGTCTGTGTTTAAAGAGTCTGTCTTTAAAGAGTCTTCAAACAGAGAAAGCGTCTCTCCGATAGCCATGATTTGTGTCTTTGCGTCATTCATACTGTATATATAACAAGTACTGTATAAATAAACAATAGTCTAAATCGAACGAATCTCCAACTGACCGTCTTTCCAGCTGCCTTGCAATTGCGTGGCATTAGTCAAATCCAAAGTCAAAAGTGCGTCCGCCAAGGGGTTTTCTATCATCTTTTGCATCGCGCGCTTTAATGGTCGAGCCCCGTACACAGGGTCATAACCGGCAGCAACTATGGCTTCCATCGCACTGCTGTCTAGCTCAATGCTTAAACCTTGCTCAGCTAGTCGATTATTCAACGAGGTCAGTTGCAACTGCGCTATGCGCCCTATTTCTAATTGGGTCAGAGGCTGGAACACCACTATATCGTCGATACGATTTACAAATTCCGGCCTGAAATGCTGGGCAACAATACCCATAACCGTGGGTTCAATGCGCTCGTTATCACCACTTTCCGTTAACGCCTGTATCGCCTCGGAGCCTAAATTAGAGGTCATCACTAGCACACAATTACTGAAATCTACCGTTCGCCCATGACCATCCGTTAAGCGTCCGTCATCCAGTAATTGCAGCAATATATTGAACACATCTGCATGGGCCTTTTCAATTTCATCCAACAAAATCAAAGAGTAAGGCCTACGGCGAACGGCCTCGGTCAAATAACCACCTTGCTCATAACCCACGTAGCCGGGAGGCGCGCCAATGAGCCGGGCAACCGAGTGCTTTTCCATAAACTCAGACATATCCAGCCGAATCAGCGCCTCTTCACTATCAAACAATACCTGGGCCATGGCCTTACATAATTCGGTCTTACCTACCCCGGTTGGTCCGAGGAACATGAAAGACCCATTCGGCCTGCTAGGGTCGGACAAACCGGCTCTCGAACGCCGCACCGCTTGGCTAACCGCTTTAATACCCGCGCTTTGACCCACTACCTGTTCGCCCAAGAGCGCCTCTAGCTGAAGCAGTTTTTCTTTTTCACCAGAAACCAATTTAGCCACCGGTATGCCGGTCCATTTGGCAACAATTTCAGCCACCTCTTCTGCGGTCACTTTATTACGCAGCAACTGTGTTTCGGCCACATCTGCGGGCTGTTCAATTTTGCGCTCCAGATCGGGAATCACCCCGTACTGCAGCTCGGACATCCGCGCCAAATCACCTGCTCGCCGGGCAGCCTCAAAGCTCAGCCGTGCGGATTCAAGCTCTTCTTTTATGTCTTGAGCACCCTTAAGTAGAGATTTTTCCTGCAACCAAACGGTTTCAAGCGCCGCATATTCTGTCCCCACCTGGGTAATAACTGCCTCCAGCTCTTCGCGGCGCTTAACGCTGGCACTATCGCTTTCCTTTTTTAGCGCTTCAACTTCCATTTTCAGCTGAATCAAACGCCGATCCAGGCTATCCATAACCTCAGGCTTAGAATCCATTTCCATACGTATGCGGCTTGCCGCCTCGTCAATCAGATCAATGGCTTTGTCGGGCAGTTGACGATCTGGAATATAACGGTGGGAAAGCGTTGCCGCCGCCACAATGGCAGGGTCAGTAATGTCCACGCCATGATGCACTTCGTAGCGCTCTTTCAAGCCGCGCAATATCGCAATGGTGTCTTCAAGATCAGGCTCATCGACCAAAACTTTTTGGAACCGACGCTCTAATGCGGCGTCTTTTTCTATGTGGGTACGATACTCATCCAACGTTGTTGCGCCGACGCAGTGCAGCTCACCGCGGGCTAACGCTGGCTTCAGCATATTCCCAGCATCCATTGCGCCCTCCGCATTACCTGCGCCAACCATGGTGTGCAATTCATCAATAAACAAAATGATATTGCCTTCCTGCTTGGCCAACTCGTTTAGCACAGCCTTCAACCGCTCCTCAAATTCACCGCGATATTTGGCACCCGCAACTAATGCGCCTAAATCTAGCGAAAGTACCTTCTTGTTCTTTAGGCTATCTGCCACTTCACCATTGACTATGCGCTGAGCGAGGCCCTCTGCAATGGCAGTTTTACCCACGCCAGGCGCACCAATTAGTACGGGGTTATTCTTGGTTCGGCGTTGCAGCACTTGCACGGTTCTGCGTATTTCTTCATCTCGACCAATAACTGGGTCTAACTTACCCGCCGCCGCCCGCTCAGTAAGGTCTAAAGTAAATTTCTCCAGTGCCCCACGCTGCTCTTCTTGATTTTTATCAGTCACACTTTCACCATTTCGTTCCTGCACAATGTAATCGCGCAAAACATTTTCTGTAATGCCTAGAGGGGTCAAAAGACGCGCAACGGCGTCATCTTCAAGCATCGCTAGCAGCAGCCAATCTTCCGCAACGTAGGCGTCTTTGTACTCTTGGGCCAATGCACTGGCCTTGTTGATGATTTTTGCCGCACTGGCGCCGAGGCCTATGTCGCCCGGCGGGTTGGCTAATCTTGGCAAATCCTCAACCACGCCACGGGCGCGGCCCCTGAGACCCTCTAGTGAATCGCCCCCATCACGAAGGCGATTAATCGCTTTGACCAACAATGATTGCTCGTAATTCAGCATCGCCAGCAAAATGTGTACGGGTTCTATACTCGAGTGATTACTCGACAATACCAAGCTATGGGCTTCGCCCAATAACATCTCAACACGCTGAGTAAATTTTCCATCTGCCATAAATTCCTCCTAATGCCTCGCTGTCGAAACCCAAGAGCAAAAATTCATCGGGCTTGCACACGCAGTTCACACTCGACTGCTACAATGCGGACACAACTTGCTATTTCAAGCAAGTAAATGAAAATCCTAAAGCCGAGTACTGCTCTTCCCACCAAGAACAGCCTCAACACACATAAACCGCGCCGAGAAATAGCCACAAAATTCACCAAAAATATGATCAAAACTGAGGAATTCGAATTCGAGCACGCACCAAACGGGCTCGTAGGTAGCATCACACTGCAACCCAACCAATCGCTGAGTTGGCGAGCGTTCAAGTACTTCATCCTATTCATGATGTTGGTGTCGTTTGGCATTGCCACGGCCTTTAGCGTCATGGGTTATTGGGTGATCTTGCCCTTCACAGTCCTGGAAATGAGCGTCCTCAGCTATTGCCTTTGGCTTTGCCTACGCCGTACGAGCATGCAGGAAGTCATCTCTTTCAGTGGCGAGGAAATTCGCTTGGAGGCGGGTGTTAAAACGCCTACAGAAATAGTGACTTGGCAGCGCTTCTTCACCAAAATACATGTTGAGCGCGCCATCCACCCTTGGTATCGAAAAACCGTTTCCCTTGTACACCGCGGAGAAAGCAGGGAAATAGGCAATTTCTTAACCCAAGAGGAACAAGAAAAGCTTATTGAGACGCTCAATCATTTGGTCCGCCGAGCAGACCTTGCCCAGAGAACTTTTCCCAGCGCAGAGCACCATGACGCTGACTCAAAATCTCCTGAGACCGGCTAGAGCACCAACGCAGGGCCCCTTGCTCGGCAGTGCCCACCTGCACCGCGCCTTCCAGTTGATAACGAGCTACAGTACGTTTATGCGGGTGACCATACTGGTTAGCGTAACCTGCGCTGTACACTACCCAACGCGGTGACAAGTGGCGGGGAAATCGATACAAGGAAGAGCTACCGCTACCATGATGCGGTGCCAGCAAAAAATCTATATCACGGGGCAGCTGCGCCAACAGGCCTGCTTCTGCCTTTTGCCCTATATCACCGCTGAGATAAGCTGACGTGCGCTCATTGCTAATCAACAACGTACAAGATCTGTCATTTTTATTACTCTGAGCGTGGTCGACGACAAGTAGAAACTCCACGCCATCCCATTGCCAACGACGACCATTCTCACAGCGCGCTTGTAACCCAACTACAGGGCCGGTTGCATAACGCGCCAACAAAGATTTAATGCCTCCAGCATGATCATTATCGGTATGACTGACTAACACTTTGTCCAACTGATCTTGCCCTGTACTTCGAATTGTCGGAATCACTGAGGCAATCGCCGCATCAAAACCAGAGCTGAATACAGGCCCTGCATCTAAAATGAGCCTGTGCGCTGAAGTATCAACAAGCACTGCGCTACCCTGCCCCACATCAACTACCTGAATACAATATTCAGCGAATATCGGCGTATTCCCGCGCAACAAAAAAAGCAGTACAAAGGGCAACAACATCGCTAGCCTTTTAGGCAACGACACGGGCGACAAAATTAAAATCGCCGCCATAAACCCGCACAAACCATTAAAAACAGTGAAATAACCGAAGCTTCGATTGTATTCCGGCACCGCCGCTTGCAGACCCTGAAGCCATGCAAATATCAGCGCAAGACTGAAATCTGCAAATTGCAGCAAGCCAATACCCAGCTCTGGTGCAATAAAATATAGTCCCAACCCGATAATCAGCATAGGCAAGGTAATCATTGTAATGATCGGCAGCGCGAGTAAATTGGCAGGCACTGACAACAGGGAAACCTCACCTACCAACAATCCTAGTACAGGCGACAGCCAAAGAAAGATCACACATTGGGCAAGCAAAAAACCAAAAACTGGCCCAACAATATTAGATCGCGGACTAAAGACCCAAATCAAGCCAGCCACAGCAAAATAGGAAAGCCAAAAGCCTTGGCTAAAAAATGACAGCGGTTGAAAAACAAGCGACAAACAAAACGACAAGGCGAGCAAATGCCAAAACGGCGGCTTACGAGCGCAATACACCGCCACCAACGCCAGCATCAACATAAAACAAACCCGCAAAGCCGGCGCACCCAAACCGGTGATCACAGCAAATACAAATGTTGTTAATAGCGCACCCCCTAAAGCGATCTGGTGATCAACTTGAGTACCAGTAAAGGTGAGCAATAGGCGCAACGGTATTTGCAAAAACCAATAAGCCATAAACGCAACAACAGCTATATGCAGCCCGGAAATAACCATAAGGTGAATGGTGCCGGTAGCGCGAAAAATCGCCCAATCCTTAGACTCTAAACCAGCGGACTCCCCTATCACTAATGCCGACAAAATTGCTGGATAGACCAATCCCGCTTGCTGCAAAGTGGTCGCTACATAGCTGCGCAGCAAAGCGCTGTTGGTGGCAAGATCCGAGACCGCTCTATCACTGGCTCGTTCTAATAACTTACCGCTGCGCAGATAACCGGTACCGGCATACCCTTTCGCCAGCAGCCAGCGCCTATAGTCAAATGCACCGGGGTTGGCTGTTCCTCGCGGCGGCTTAAAGCGCCCTGTTACTTCCACAACATCACCAGAGCCTAAAGACAATTGGGTCTTCCAAGCCACACGCAGTTTCATACCATTTATGGATGCAACGCAGGCATCATCTCCGCCATCCTCGCCGGCATCGTCGACAACTATCGCTAAGCGCCAATGCTCTGTAGGCAAATAATGCGCCGTGAGTACTTTAGCGCGAAAACTTATATCCACACCTAAAGCGCAATTGGTTAATATAGCCTGCTGCGCCAAAGACCATCTATGCTCAACATAAAGTGTCAGAAAAACGAGCAGCACAACAATCGTGCTGGCGCGAACACGGGATTGGATAGAGGTCACAAACGATGCTTAGCGTTCAATTGTAGAACCAAGCCCTGATTCACTAATAGGTTGTCTATGCTAAAAGATCGGCTGCTAAAGCTTCTTCCGAAACCTGAAAAGCTTCGTGAGAACCGCACCCTGAAGCCTGTAGCTCATCTGCTACAGCGCAAGGAACTGTGGCAGGTCAACCGGCGCTCTGTCTCTAGTGCCGTCTTTGTCGGCCTATTTTGCGCATTTATTCCGGTGCCCTCACAAATGCTGTTGGCGGCAATTATCTCCATCTTTATGAGAGCCAATCTGCCCCTATCTGTTGCGCTGGTTTGGATCACAAACCCGATCACAATGGCACCAATGTTCTATTTTTCTTACCAGCTCGGCGCTTGGTTATTAGGCTCTGAGGCCAGCGCTTTGGAAGGTAATTTCACCCTCACGTGGTTGTTCGAAAACTTGGCTGCCATCAGCGGGCCGTTACTCTTAGGGTCAGTGCTATGTGGCTGGATGCTCGGCACCACAGGCTATATTGCAGCGCGGATTATTTGGCGCAGCAAGGTTATGGAGAAGTGGCGTCAGCGTCGTAAACGGCGCGGGGAGAGGAATAAGTAACCAGCGCCCCGGCCAGCGTTGTTTTCAACACTGCGCCAGAACAATAGCGCCGGTATTTCAATGCAGGTTTTGCGCAGGATCTAATTGACTGGCGCTGCGCGCAGGCAGCCACGCGGACCACAACGCCAACGCGCCGCTGGTCACCGCAATAAAGAAAAGATCCCAGTACAAAATTCGCGTCGGCACAGTGACAAAGTAGGATCCATCCAATAAATGTTTGCCGCTGAAAAAGGCCAAAGAATCTACAACAAGATCAATATTTTCAGCCAACAGCAAACCTAAAATCAGCCCTGCCACGGTGCCAAAAAAGCTAATCACTGATCCTTGAAGCAAGAACAAACTGAGAATAAATCGCTGAGTAGCCCCCATAGTGCGGAGAATTGCGATGTCTGATCGTTTGTCGCTGACCATCATGAACTGGCCGGCAACAATATTAAAACCCGCTATCGCCACAACCAACAAGAGCAACACAAACATCATAGTTTTTTCTAGCTGTACCGCTTGAAAGAGCTCACCAAAATCTTGCCGCCAAGTTAATACCTTTAGCCCTGGATTTTCAGTCACCAGCAGCGACGCCACGTCTTCAGCAAGCATGGGGTCGAACAACTGCACTCGTACCCCCAAGGTCCCCAAACTGCGCCATTCTTGCGTCTGTTTATCCGCTAAATTGACAATCAACATGGAGTAGTCAGGGTCGGCACCCAACTCAAAAGTGCCAACTAGGTTCAAACGCATAGTTTCTAGCACGGCGCTGTCCCCCTTGGGTTTGGTCACCGCAACCAGCAAGCTATCGCCAATATCTAAGCCAAAGTAGCGCGCCAGCGGTTCGCCCATAACCACGCCGCTTTTGACGGACGTTAAATCAGTAATGCTGCCAAACAACATGGCGTCTTCTAACGGCCCAAGGGCACTGGGGTCTGCTGCGTCTACACCAATTAAACTCACAGGGCGCACACGGCCACTTTGCGCAATGGCGCCAATGCCTCTATAAAACCGACTGACATATGCCACGCGCTGATCCTGCTCAATACTCTCAAGCATGGCGACAGAATGATC
Organism: K189A clade bacterium; assembly: GCA_009886205.1. GTDB lineage: Bacteria > Pseudomonadota > Gammaproteobacteria > Pseudomonadales > Azotimanducaceae > UBA4421. The sequence continues at coordinate 40,735 of QXZU01000117.1, forward strand.
GTCACCCACAAGCGTTATGTGCGGTATAGAACCCAGCAAGCGGTCTCGAAGCTCGTAATCAAAACCGTTCATGACGGTCACCACAAGGGTCAAAACCGTCACGCCCAAAGTCAGACCGATTAAAGACACCCAGGTGACAAAGCGCGCAAATTTATTCGGCGCATGAGAAATAAGCCGCATAGACATACTGAGTAGCAGCCTCACAGAACCCATGGACGGTGTCTTAGTCATCTTGAGAATAAGCTTCTATACGACCTTCGTTTAAAGTCAGTACTCGATGGAATCTATGCAACATGGAGACATCGTGAGTGACCACTAAAAACGCAGTGCCATTGGCCTCACTTAGCGAGACCATTAGATCCATTAGTTGAACGGCGCTGGCTTGATCTAAATTGCCAGTGGGCTCGTCAGCCAAAACCAATCTGGGTTGGTGAGCCAACGCCCTGGCCACTGCAACGCGCTGACGTTCGCCGCCGGACAAAGCCGACGGTAAATGTGCCAACCGGTGCCCCAACCCCACTGCCTCGAGTATTTCTCGGCTGGACGCCTCTGCAACATTTTTGTCTAGCCGATTCAGACGCTGGGGTAGCGCAACATTCTCAACAGCGGAAAATTCCGGTAACAGGTGATGCTGCTGATAAACAAAACCCATGTGCGCACAGCGCAGAGCAGCGCGTTGTTCACTGCTAGCGCCACCCATATCTTCGCCTACCACGCTCACCTGCCCTGCGTCAGCGGTGTCTAGGCCTGCCAAAATATGCAGCAGGCTACTTTTGCCCGAACCCGAGCGGCCGATAATCGCAACACGCTCACCGGGTGTAAGAGCCAAGTCGACACCGTTCAGCACGGGTACTTCCGTAGAGCCTTGATAAAAACGCTTACGTACGTCAATTGCCTGCAAAACAGGGGCTAATGGAGACTGCTCATTCATTGGCTAAAATTCTACTGGGTAAAAGGCGAGTTGCCTGCAATGCAGGATAAAGACTTGCGAGCAATGTGAGTACTGTGGAAATAGCCCCAACTGTAAGTAAATCCGCTACCTGAACATCCACGGGCAAATAGGATATGAAGTACTGACTCATTAGGTCTAAGCCAAAGCCACCGGCAAACTGCGCATACAACCAAGGCAAAAAGAGCGCTAAGGACACGCCCAAGGCAAGACCCAGTAGGGTTCCCCCGCCGCCTAACAATAAACCCAAGCAGCAAAAAACTTTGAGCAGACTGCGGTTATCTGCTCCCATACTTTTCAGCACCGCGATATCAGATTTGCGCTGCTCAACCATCATCATCAGCCCGGAGACCAGATTAAAAGCCGCCACAGCCACTAGAAAGGAAAAGAGAATAAACATGGTGACTTTCTGTACCGCGACAGCCTGGTATAAGTTGCCGTGTGTGGACATCCAAGTGCGCACGGTAAGCCGTTCCATAGCCACCGCCTGCTGCAAAAATTGCCGAGCATCATAGGTCGCAAACAAATCCGTTAAACGTCCCTGAAAGCCATGAATCTCACCGCGCATGCGCAGCAGCAACTGGGCACTGCGCAAACTGACAAAAACACCGCTGCCGTCTAACTGAGATTGGCTTTCAAACACATCAACAATCTCAAACCGTCGCTGCCGTGCGATGGCACCAGCAATTGAAAGCTGAGCATTTGGCAGCATCAGAACTAGGTCGTCGCCAATCCCAACCTCTAGTTGTCGCGCCAGCTTAGCACCAATAATAATTGTGAAATTTTTCTCTTCTAAGCCCGCAAGCGTTCCTGCACGCAGATAATCTTCTACTCGGCTGACCCGGTTATAACTGCTCGCTTCAACCCCCGTCATCTCAACTGGCTGAATACGACCGTTAGCGGCAACAAGCCCTGTGCTTTGAATATAGGGGGCTAAACTTTCCAGCCCGCTCGCGGCTGGCAGCTCAGTCAACATTAAGGGGTGATCAGCAGGAATCCCCTGGTCGGAGCTGATACTGACATGGGGCAACAACGCCAAGACTCGGTCGCGCAACTCACGGTCAAAACCGTTAACTACTGAAATAACCAACACCAGTACGGTGATACTCAACACCAAACCCGCCAAGGCGAGCTTGCTCACGTAGGACATGACGCCACTGCCCCACGCGTAGCGCATGGCTATGAATACCGTCAAATTGGAAAAGGGGTGAGACATCAATTACTGCCTCATGGGTCTAAGCAGAAAAACTGCTGTGCAAATTACGCTTCAATTGCCAATGCGCTGAGTTAGAGATTCGGCGTCCACAGATGTCTTTGTAGGTGCGTTACCTTCCACACTGTCACAAACTTCTTGATCACCGCCGCAAATTTCACAATCCATTTCCATACCCAGCGCTTTCATGCCGCCACACGTGCCGGCAATAGGCTTGCGCCCAAAAATAACGCCAACGGCCATGGCGGCGGTGAGTGTCAACATAGCAACAAATGCAAATATCACTGTGGTCATACTTTACTCCGGAAACTCAAGGAAAAACTGCTTCATGCCGGGAGTATAGCGCTCAACAAAGCGATCATCAGATGTTTTTGTTATCACCAACACTGCCAAGCCCAATTTTTCAGCCATTTGTATGCCCGCATCGGCCCCCAACACCATAAGCGCGGTGGCATAAGCATCAGCCCACATAGCCTGCTCATGAACCACGGTCACAGAAACTACCGAGTTATCTGCGGGTTTACCGCTACGCGGATCAACGACATGGTCAACTCGCACGCCGTCTACAACACGGAAATTTCTATAGTCCCCAGATGTGGCAACGCTCTGGTTCGACAATTGCAGCACCCGCTGAATGATACCCCGCCGAGTGGCGTCCGGTGCTTCTATGCCAATACGCCAGGGCCTAGCCTTAGCGCTTAGCCCCTGAGTGCGGACCTCACCGCCAATGTCTACCATGAAGTCATCACAGCCCAGTGCTACCAATGACTGAGCGACCTCATCCACTCCTAGGCCTTTAGCCAAAGCAGAAAAATCCAAATAGAGACCCGGCACATTTTTACGCACACTGAACACTTCGGTGGCACCCTCATACGTGCGCTGCAGCGCAAGGTTTTGCATTCCTACAGAGGTAAAGGCAGCAGCTTGAGCAGCACTTGAAGGAAAGTCATCTGCGTCAGTTGGTCCAAACCCCCATAAGTTTACAAGCGGGCCAACGGTCACATCGAAGGCGCCGTCAGATTGATCCCAAACCGTGGTAGCCGCTTCTAGAACACTGCCAAACCTATGGCTTACCGGAGCAAAGTCTAAACCTAAGTCATTGTTAAATTTCGTTATTTCTGAGTCTTCGATATACGTTGATAAGCTTTGATTGAAAGCCAACAGCAGCATATCAACCTCTGCCTGGCTAGAGACACATTCGCCCTCACTTTTGTACTGCACCCTATAATAGGTGCCCATAGTGGCACCCTGAATAGATTGGTAACCCGGCTCAGGGCTGCAAGCGCCCACCCCAATCACTGCTATCAATACAAAAATGGATACAAAGCGGTTTCTTTTTGGGTTGAGCAAACTCTTGTCCTTGGAGGAAAACTAATAAGTGGAATGAAAGGGTGAATAATAAAGCGTTTTCAAGCCCCCCCTTGCCGTGCAAAATCTGCGCGCAATTGGGCTGGCACAAGCCGACCAGTCTAAGCACAATATGGTTTAGATTAAATAGAACGGATTAAGGAAGTTCAGGTCATGAATTCACGTTGGTTTGCCCCGGTCATCATAGCTTCCGCTCTATTTGGTTGGCTTTGCGCAACACTCCTGCCAGAACTCATTTGGCTGGACACCATTACCGAACTGCTGCGCACAGCGTTCTTCTCGGCGCTAAAAATGATCATTGCGCCGCTGATCTTCTTTTCGTTAGTGGCCGGCGTTCTTGAGTTAAGAAACACCAGCAATATGGGCCGTTTAGGTGCAGTGACTCTGGGTTATTACGCTACCACCACCTGTATCGCCATCTGTATTGGCCTTATTGTCGTGTTCTTTTTCCACCCGTGGACCCAGTTCCCGCCCCTCGTGGACGACCCCATGGCATTCGCTGGTGTAACACCACAATCCGCCCGGTTAATCGACCCGGGTGATGGATCAATTACCGCATTATTGAACAACCTACTCCAAGCCATGCTGGTGAATCCGTTCAAAGCCCTGGCAGAAATGAACGTGCTGGGCATCCTTGTCGGCGCGATCTTGTTTGGTCTGGGCTTGGCTCTGACAATCAAAGAAGATTCGCCAATCAACCAGATTTTCTCTGATTTGGCCCAAGCCTCCTATCGCATAGCAGGCTGGGTTCTGACCACACTGCCACTGGGTTTATTCGCAATCTCCTACCAACTGGCAGGGCAAATCGACTTCTCCACAGTGACCGCTTTAGCGCAACTGGCAGGCGTAGTCTTCGCCGCTACACTATTTCACGGCCTTGTTGTGCTGCCCTTTATCGCTTGGTGGGCAGCAGGTTTATCGCCATGGAAATTCTTCGCCGCAGTATCCCAGCCCCTTGTCACCGCCCTTTCCACTTCATCCAGTGCGGCAACTTTGCCCTTGTCCATGGCCACCGCAGAGTCAAAACTCGGCGTAGATCGAGCCAAGTGCGCGTTCGTATTGCCCCTAGGTGCAACGGCAAATATGGATGGCACAGCCCTGTTTGAGGGCATTGCCGCCGTATTCTTGGCTTACATGTTTGGCATTGATTTATCGACCACCGGCATCATCGCCATATTCTTGGTCGCTATGCTTTCTTCAGTGGGCGCGCCGGGCATTCCTTCGGGTTCAATGGCCGGCATGCAAATGGTTATGTTGGCCGTTGGCATTCCATTAGAAGCCATTGGTTTGCTGCTACTGATTGAACGTCCGTTAGATACCTTCAGAACCGCAGTGAATGTTGAAGGTGACTTAGTCGGCTGCTTAGTGGCCAAACGCTTTACCCAATGAGACCTTTATGAGCCCACGAATACTCCTTTTAAGACACGGTCAGATACTCGCTAATAAAGATGGCCGCTGGCACGGTTCTACCGACAGCCCTTTAACGATAAAGGGCCGCTGGCAAGCCTATTTGACCGGTCGCTTTTTGGCCAAAACAGCGTCCTTGGATGCGGTTTACACCAGCCCCCTACAGCGCTGCCGACATACTGGCGCCTTGGCGTCCAAGAGCTACAAAGGCGTGACTAAGGTAGTCGATGGCCTAGCAGAGATGTCCATCGGTCAGTGGGAAAACATGGCGTTCACCAAACTGAACGCGGAACACCGCATTATAGAGCGGTTCAATGAAGATCTAGATTGGGCACCACCCGAGGGTGAAAGCCTAGGTATTGTAGCCTCGCGCATGCAAGAAAGTTTGCTGCAAATTGCCGATGACCACAGCGCAGATGAAACTGTACTAGTGGTCAGTCACGGCGCGGCCATGGCCGTAGCCTTAGGTCAACTTTTGCACCAAGACCCAAGAGCTTGGATGCAATACCGATTCGACAACTGCAGCCTCACAGAGATTCGCTTGGGCGATAACCCAAGCCTTGAGAAATTTAACGACTGTTCACACCAGTCGCTGTTCGGTTAAAGTCTAGCGCAACCAAATTACCCACAAAAAGTAACCTGGAGAGAACCATGGGCGAATATTCAATCGTAGAGAAAGCCAACCACATAATGACCGTGAGGATTAATCGTCCTGACAGACTCAATGCACTGCACCCCCTAGCCAATGCAGAGCTTGGACAGGTTTTTGATGACTTTGCTGCTGACGACGACCTTTGGGTTGCAATCATTACCGGTGAGGGCCGGGGCTTCAGCGCTGGCAACGACTTACGCTATCAAGCAGAAGGCGGCGAGCGCGTACCTACACCACGCGGCTTTGGCGGCCTCACCTCACGCTTTGACATGACAAAGCCCGTTATCGCGGCGGTCAACGGTGTTGCAATGGGCGGCGGCTTTGAAATCGCCCTAGCCTGCGACCTAATCATTGCTTCAGAGAATGCCAAGTTTGCGCTTCCCGAGCCCAAGGTTGGTCTTGCGGCACTGGCCGGTGGCCTAAACCGCCTGCCCAGACAAATTGGACCCAAGCGGGCGTTGGGTATGATTCTAACCGGTCGCCATGTGAGTCCTGAAGAAGGACAGCAATTGGGCTTTGTTAACGAGGTTGTACCTCACGACGACCTTATGGATGCGGCCCAGCGTTGGGCGAAGATGATTTGCGAATGTGCGCCACTGTCTATCCGCGCGAGCAAGGACGTTGTTTACAAGAGTTTGGACAGTGCTTCGCTACAAGACGCCATGGAAGGCAAGTACGATTCGGTGATGGAAATGGTCGGTAGCCAAGACTTTATCGAAGGGCCAAAAGCTTTTTCTGAGAAGCGCGCGCCTAACTGGCAAGGTAAGTAGCCTAAAGAGGCTAAGTTTGCTCTAGGGCGAGATCTTAGATTTAAAGCTTAGATTTAAAGCTTTAATTTAAGACCTAGAAGCAAAAAAGACTTACCCCATCGCCAGAATAAACCTTAACATTAGCGCCGACCGCCTCATTAAGCGGTCGGTCCTATCCCAAAACGTTAGCTAATTAGCTAAACAGAACGTTAGACAGAAGAAAGGTACCACCATGCTGAAAGTCTCCCACAAACAATTAATAGACAATGCCTTGGCAGAAGTCGAAACACTGGAAATCGAAGACGCCGAAAACTTTCTTGAAGACGACGACGCCCTGTTTGTTGACCTTCGAGACCCCAGAGAATTAGAACGAGAAGGCAAAATACCCAACGCATTCCATGCACCTCGAGGCATGCTGGAATTTTGGGTAGACCCAACGTCGCCCTATCACAAGGAAGCATTTGCTTCTGGCAAACGCATCATTTTTTATTGCCAAAGTGGTTGGCGTTCGGCCTTGGCCACCAAGGCGGTACAAGACATGGGGCTAGAGCGTGTATGCCACATTGGCGATGGTTACCGAGGCTGGAAAGACAGCGGCGCAGCGACCGAAGATGTCGAACGTCGCTAAAGCGCTACCGTTTGCTAGTAATTTCACCTCCACTCCCATTAGGCGGGCATAATTAAAAAATGATTCCAATCATCCACTTACTCGCCTTTTGCGGCGGCTTCATCATCATGTCCTTCGAGCTATTAGGCGGGCGCATACTGGCTCCCTATTTCGGCAGCGGCGTCTATGTGTGGGGCAGCATCATCACCATCTTCATGCTGTCGCTGGCTATCGGCTACCTGTTGGGTGGGCGTTTGTCAGTTAAAAACCCTTCGCCAAGAAAATTCGCTGGCATCTTTGCCATTAGCGCAATCTTCCTCTATCCAATGATTTTGTATGCCCAGCCCGTCATGGAGTTCATCTTTCAGCAGATAGAAGACCCTCGTTATGGCTCGCTCACGGCAGCTGCTTTTCTATTCATGGTGCCAACCATCATCTTGGGCATGATCTCTCCCTACTCCGTGCGACTACTGGTAGACAACGTGGAAGAGAGCGGCAAAGTTGCCGGCGCCCTCTACTTCACGTCCACCCTTGGCAGCGCGATAGGCACACTGGTCACTTCCTTTTATTTAGTGCTTTGGTTCGAGGTAGACACAATCATCACAATACTCACATTGATACTGCTCAGCATTGGTCTTATTGCTTGGTTCTTTGCGCCCGGCCAGTTAGGCGCAAGCAAAAATTCCGCAACGAACCCTTCGCCTGGCGCATAGGATTTTCACCGCTGTTACCGCCAGCTTTCCTTACCAAGAGAAACACCATGAGCTTATTAAAACCCAGTTCAATGCACAGACCGGCAGATAGACGCTTTGCTCAGCCATTAAAATCGTTCTGGGCGCTCCTTACCGCGCTCTTAGTAACCAGCGTGGCACCTTCAGTCTTAGCCGCTGGCAAGACCGTTATCCACGAAGAGCGCTCGTTGTATACAAGTATCTTAGTGCAGCAACAACGCGATTTGCTGTGCTTAAACTTCACCCTAAAAAGAGCCGACAGCAGCCAGAGCTGCATGGATGTAAAGAATCCACAGCGCATGGTATTTGCCTATACGCGCATGGCCATGTCTGGACTTTTATTCAACCCAAATCCAAAGCATATTATGATTGTTGGCTTGGGCGGCGGCACTCTGCCTGTCGCACTCACAGAAATATTCCCTGAAGCCAAAATACAAACCGTAGAAATAGACCCAGCGGTGATCGGCGTGGCTAAGCGCTTTTTTAACTTTACGGAAACAGCGAACAACAAAATTATCCAACAAGATGCCCGAGTATTTGCCAAACGTGCCGCATTGCAAAAACAGCAATTCGATCTGATTATTTTGGACGCGTTCAACGGAGACTATATTCCCGAGCACCTGATGACCCAGGAATTTTTAACAGAAGTGCAAAACCTACTGACCCCAGACGGCGTATTAGTGGCTAACACCTTTGCATCCAGTGACCTGTATGCGCATGAGTCAAATACCTATAAAGAGGTATTCGGCAACTTCATCAACCTGAAAGGCCGCGACTCGGGTAACCGGGTTGTGATCGTACCGCAGGGCGCACTCAACCCAGAACAAAGGACACCTATTTCCAAAGACTTGTTACTGGCCCAAGCGGGCGCGCTAACCCCCATATTGTCACCCTACGCGGTGCCGATAAAACGCCTAGCAAAAGATATTTTGAAAACGATAAATGCACCAGCTGACTGGGACGAGAGCAAGCGCCCGCTGACGGACCAATACTCGCCAGCGAATCTATTAAGAAGCCAGTAGACGTTTCAGCAGCTTTTAGCCTCTGATCGGGAAAGAGCTGTGCTACTGACTGACACTCAATCACCCAATCAATAGCGGGTCGGCCTGCCGAAGCCGACTACGACCCCAGCTTTATTACAACTTTTATAACCTTGAAAAGTTTTAAAACTTAAGCGCCAGCTTTAGCCCAATACTCATCTTTAAGCAGTCGCTTATACAACTTTCCTGTTGGATGCCGTGGTAACTCATCTCTAAAGTCTATGCTTCGCGGACACTTAATGTGGGAAAGATACTCGCGGCAGTAGTCCAGCAGTTCCACCTCCAACAGAGGACTGGCCAAGCTAGGGTCGGCCAACTGCACCACGCCCTTCACTTCCTCACCAAAGTCCGCGTTTGGCACACCAAACACAGCCACGTCCATCACCTTGTCATGGTTGATCAGAACATTCTCAGCCTCTTGAGGATAAATATTCACACCCCCAGAAATAATCATGAAATGCTTACGATCCGTCAGGTACAAAAATCCGTCGTCGTCTAAATAACCCACGTCGCCTAATGTGGACCAACCTTGAGCGTGGCGCGAGTCAGCCGTTTTGTCATCGTCTTTATAATATTCAAATGTACCGCCGCCACTCATATAAATAGCGCCAGATTCTCCCGCAGGCACTTCTTCCCCATGCTCATCACAAATATGGATTTCACAGGTTAAAGGCTTACCTACTGAGCCTTTATGTGCCAACCACTCTTCAGAGTTAAGCTGTACAAAACCGTTACCTTCAGTACCGGCATAGTATTCGTAAATCACCGGACCCCACCAATCAATCATCTTTTCCTTAATTGGAATCGGGCAAGGTGCCGCAGCATGAATGGCGCAGCGCAAGCTACTCACGTCGTATTTTAGGCGCACCTCTTCGGGCAGCTTGAGCATACGTACAAACATTGTTGGCACCCACTGACTGTGGGTAATACGGTAATTTTCAATACACTCTAGGGCAAACTCCGCCTCAAAATGCGCCATCACAACCACTGTTGTGCCTGAGCGCAAACAACCCATAGTAAACGCCAGTGGGGCTGCGTGGTATAACGGCGCAGGCGACAAATAAATAGAGTCGTCATTGGCGCCATAGAGCACCCGCAGTAAATTTAAATCTACCTCTACACCGTAATCCTGCTCAGGTAAGGGCCGTTTAACCCCTTTGGGATAACCCGTAGTGCCCGAAGAATAAAGCATTGGCGCGCCCTCGCTTTGATCAGCGATCTCCGTGGAGGGCATCCCTGCTAAAGCTTCTTCCCAAGACTCAAATCCGTCCACCACACCGTCTAACATATAGCTTTTTTCTACGCAGGCCATCTTGTCTAACAATGGCTGTACAACCTCTTTGCGTTCTATCGAGGTGATAAACACTCTGGCTTCGCAGTTGTTAACAATGTACTCGACTTCCTGCTGTTGCAGACGCCAGCTGATGGCAGTGTAGTAAATGCCGGCGCGCTGGGCTGCCCAACAAATTTGAAAAAAGCGCGGATGATTTTCCAGCAAAATCGCTATGTGATCGCCTCGCTGCAGCCCCAGAGAGCGCAGCAATTGAGCGCCCTGATTAGCTGCAGCCTCAAGCTCCGAATAAGTAACCGTCTCACCTGTCTCAGCCATAATGTAGGCAATCTTTTGCGGGTTTTCCGCTGCAATCTCTGCTGGACTCATAATTTCCCTCTCCCATTCGCGCGCGCTGTCTCAACAGGCGCGGATTAATCTTTTAACTCGTAAATTGCGAGCAAATTGTTATCTACTCGCAGCTCTCCCCAATCTCTCAGCGTTAACTCAACTCAACTCAAGGTTCAGCGAAGCCGAGTTCATACAATAACGTAAGCCAGTTGGCTGCGGGCCATCTGGAAACACATGACCCAAGTGCGCATCGCACTTGGCGCACAGCACCTCGATACGTCGCATGCCAAGCGTATTGTCCTCGCGATTAATTACCGAATCGCTTTCCAATGGCGCATAAAAACTCGGCCAGCCACACCCTGCATCAAACTTAGTGCTGGAATCAAACAGCTCGCTGTCGCAGCATTTGCACATGTATTTGCCGTCGCGTTCTTCGTTCCAATAGACACCAGTGAACGGTCTTTCGGTACCGGCTCGACGAGTCACCTCAAATTCCTCAGCCGACAACATCTGGCGCCACTCTTCCTCGGTCTTGGTCACTTTGTCTTTATTTTCAATATCAGTCACAGGAATCTCCAAAATAATCCACTTTGTTAATGCTAAGCTAAAGCCATCGCCTTAGACTAGCCTACATCGGACACTTTTACCGACTGAGCTTAATAGGAAAGCACATGAGCCGCGTGATTACAGATCAAACAATCGACAGTAAACCATCTAGCAAACGCCCAATCATCAAGTCAGCCAAGCTTGAAGATGTTTGTTATGACATTCGCGGACCCATTTTAAAGGCAGCAGACAAGCTTGAAGCCGAAGGCAATAATGTCCTAAAACTGAATATTGGTAACCCCGCGCCGTGGGGCTTCAATGCGCCTGAAGAGATTCTACGCGACGTGGTGCGCAATATTCCTAATTCTCAAGGCTACTGCGACTCCAAGGGCTTATTTTCTGCCCGCAAAGCGGTTATGCAATATTGCCAACAAGTGCAGATCGACGATGTGGATGTTGAAGACATTTATATCGGCAACGGCGTGTCAGAGCTGGTTGTTATGTCCATGCAGGCCATGGTCAATGACGGCGATGAAATATTGGTGCCTAGCCCAGATTTTCCCTTGTGGAGCGCG
>QXZU01000118.1 GCA_009886205.1 K189A clade bacterium
TACTGCCCGGCGCAGGTGGCACACAAAGACTACCTAGGCTCATCGGCGCTCAAAAAGCTCTAGATTTCATTCTTTCTGGCGACCCTATTCCTGGTCCAGTGGCAACCCAGATGGGTATTGCTGATGCGCTAGCTGACGGCGACGTAATTGAAAGCGCCATGGCATTTGCCGCCGACATTATCGCCAAAGGCAGCCCAGTTCGCCGCATCCGCGACGAAGAGGACATTGTTGCTAAAGATCGCGGTAACGCTGAAATGTTTGACGCAGCACGCAAAAATGCCGCACGTAAAATGCGTAAGCGCTTTGCGCCTGAGATGATCGTTCAATGCATTGAAGCTGCGGTAAACCTTGGCGACTTCGACGCAGGCTTGGCCGTTGAGCAAGAGTGCTTTGCTAAGTGTCTAAAGCACCCACAGCGCGAATCTCTTATTCACATGTTCTTCTCTGAGCGCGAAGTATCGAAGATTCCAGATGTGCCTAAAGATACAGCTACGCAAAAAATTGATACTGCGGCTGTCATCGGTTGCGGCACCATGGGCGGCGGCATCACCATGTCATTTTTAAACGTGGGCATTCCGGTCACCACACTTGAGATGAATCAAGAGGCACTGGATCGCGGTATTGGCGTAATCAAGCGCAACTACGACATTCAAGTACAACGTGGACGCATGACCGCAGAGGATGTGGACATGCGTATGAGCCTATTAACTGGCACCACAAACTTTGAAGACCTTGGTTCTGCTGACCTCATTCTTGAGGCCATTTACGAAAACATCGACGTCAAAGTAGACACATTCAAGAAGATGGATGCAGTTGCTAAGCCCGGCGCAATACTTGCTAGTAACACCTCCGCCCTAGACATCGACAAAATGGCTGAAGCTACTTCACGCCCTGAGTCTGTTATCGGCCTGCACTTCTTCAGCCCAGCAAACATTATGAAGCTGTTAGAAATTGTGCGCGGCGGCAAGACCAGCAACGAAGTTATTGCAAGCTCAATGAAGCTCGGTCGTCAGCTTAACAAAATTGCTGTTCTATCTGGCAATGCACCAGGCTTTATCGGCAACAGAATGCTTGCGGGTTACACTCGTCAAGCTGGAGAAATCATTCTGCAAGGCGCTACACCCTACCAAGTGGACAACGCCCTTCTACAATTTGGCATGCCAATGGGCCCATTCCAAATGAACGACCTTGTTGGTCTAGACCTTGGCTGGCGTGCACGCAAGCTCAGCGGTATGAAGCCAGAAGATGTGCCAATTACCGCTCGCGTTGCTGACAAGCTTTGTGAAATGGATCGTTATGGTCAGAAGAACAATCGCGGCTATTACATCTATCCAGAAGGCAGCAGAGCTGGCCAAGCTGATCCCGAAGTTGTCGCGCTGGTTGAAGAAACCTCTGCTGAACTTGGCATAGAGCGCCGCAGCATTGAGGACGAAGAAGTACTTAAGCGTTGCCTGTACCCTCTTATCAACGAAGGTGCGCGCATATTAGAGGACGGCATTGCTATTCGCCCATGTGACATAGACATTGTTTACATCAATGGTTATGGCTTCCCTGAAGTAACAGGCGGACCTATGTTTTGGGCTGATCAAATTGGCTTAGAAAACATTCTTGCTGACATTAAGGGCTTTCAAAAGGAATACGGCGGCACGATTTGGGAACCAGCACCGTTGTTAGAGCGCTTGGTTGCTGAAGGCAAAACCTTTGCAAGCTTGCAAGGCTAATAGGCCTAGTGCGGCTAGTGGGTAAGCCCCGCTAGTCGGACTAGCCAGCAAAACTAACCGAGCCGAAATGGCTGGGTTAGCGCAGACAATCTGTTCTCGTCACACACGACGGGAACGGATGTTCTAACAGGCTTTTAGAATCATCCACTTTTGGGAGAATATGATGATTACCCAAGGCATACATCACGTTTCAATCAATGTCACAGATGTCGCAAGCGCTAAGCAATTCTATTTAGAGGTGCTAGAACTTGAAGACTTGCCAAGACCTGACCTAGGTTTTCCAGGCGCGTGGCTGAAAGCCGGCAATCAAGAAATTCACCTACTGGGCATAGACAGCGGCCAACCGTTAAAAGAACAGCACTTTGCTTTCTTGGTTGAGAACATGGACCAAGTAACGGACCAGCTAGAGAAGCACGGTATCAAGTTCACCAGTGAGAAGAACATTCCTAACGTGTGCCGACAAATTTTTGCCCATGACCCAAGCGGCAATATGATTGAATTCAATCAACGTTTGAACGCCGAGTAGCATCATCCTAAATTTGCACCCGCGCCCGCACCCGCACACATACCTTGGCAGAACACTGCCTCGCTGTATTGCAGCGGGCCTAGCACTCTTTGCAGTTTTTTTCGCTCACTCGGCACTTGCTCACGGCGTTACTGAGGGCGACGCAAGCTTCCTGCAAGGCAAAGAAGGTTTTCACTTTTGGCCCTACTTCTACCTTGGGGCAAAACACATGGTCACCGGTTACGACCACTTGTTCTTTTTAGCTGGCGTGATCTTTTTTCTTTACCGCTTAAGAGACGTTGGCATTTATGTCACGCTCTTTGCTGCGGGCCACAGCCTGACGCTTATTGTTGGCGTTTGGTTCGACATTCCAGCCAACGCCTACATCATCGACGCTATCATTGGTTTCTCTGTGGTTTACAAAGCATTTGAAAACTTGGGCGGCTTTCAGCGCCTAGGTGTCCATCCAAACACGCGACTAGCCGTACTCATCTTCGGTCTATTTCATGGCTTTGGGTTGGCCACCAAACTGCAAGAAATCAGCCTTTCGCAAGAAGGGCTTTTGGCCAACTTGATCGCTTTCAACGTAGGTGTAGAAGTGGGTCAACTGTTAGCACTGCTGGCGATGATCACGCTTATGTCGGCTTGGCGACGACAAAGTTCATTCCCTCGCCAAGCCATAGTTGCCAATACAGCGCTGATGTTTGCCGGCTATCTATTGGTTGGTTATCAGTTATCAGGGTTTTTCTTGATCACCTAATTAGGCGATACTCAGACACACGTGAGAGGAGAAGGTGAATGCAAGCGCAAAATTTATTCGATGCTGCAGAGCAACTAGGCAACCAATTTTCTGCGCGAAGCGCAGAGTTTGAAAAAGCCAGACGCCTGCCCAAAGACGTATCCAATGCAATGGCCGCAGCAGGTTTTTACCGCATGTATGTGCCAACGGAGATCGGTGGCCTTGAGACCTCCCCCGCAGACAGCGCCAGAGTATTTGAGCGCTTAGCTCAAGGTGACGCAGCCTGCGGATGGGTAGCATTCATCGCAGCAACCAGTGGCTCCACCTTAGCGCGCATCCCTGTTGATACAGCAAAAGCCATATTCACCACGCCTGAAACCATGATCGCTGGGGTGTTTGCGCCCACGGGTAAAGCCACTCAAAACGGCCAAGGATTTACAGTCTCAGGCAATTGGCAATGGGGTTCAGGTACACAAAACGCAGATTGGGTTTTAGGCGGCTGCAGCATTTTGAATGCAGCCGGAGAATTAATGAACGAAAAAGCACCCACTAGCATGTGCCTAATGCCCGCAAACGCCATTGAATTTGCGGACACTTGGCATGTCAGCGGCCTGCAAGGTACCGGCAGCACTGATTACAGTGTGAATAACCTTCAGATTGGTGCCGAGCATGTGGTGGGCTTCGCAAAGCACACGCCCCCTGCTGGTCCACTGTTTCAATTTCCACACTTCACACTTCTGGCGTTAGGCATTGCTGCCGTGGCAATGGGCATTGCGAGAGCCGCTGTTGACGAACTCATTACCTTGGCCGAGAGCAAAAAGCGTGTGGGCACCAATAGCACGCTGGCCACTCGGCCACACACACATATTGAAGTGGCCCGGGCAGAAGCCACTTTGCGCAGCGCGCGAGCGTTTTTCTATGACGCAATAGATACCGCTTGGTCGGCAGCCATCGCAGGCAATAAGGTGACCTTGGACATGCGGCGAGACATTCGTTTGGCAACTACCCATGCGGTGGAATCAAGCGTGAAGGCAGTAGACGCCATGTATACCTTAGGGGCAGGCAGCGCGGTTTATCACAATTCCAAGCTACAGCAGCACTTCCGTGACGTACACATGACCACTCAACACATTATGGTGGCGCCCAGCACATTGGAGCTGACTGGGCGTTTGTATTTGGGTGTAGAGAGCAATACAGCGACGCTGTAAAAATTGGCAGCAGAACTCAATACTGTCCGCAGTCGTTGCAACTACGGTTGTTAGCTCAGGCCTTTTGCAAAAGCTATTTGTTCAAGCAGTCTCAAGAGCACATTGCCCTTGAGACAAGTACTCAATTGTTTAACTCAGTATCCAACCGCCATCTACTTCAATGGTGGTACCGGTAACAAAGTCGTTTTCAACGGCAAAGACAATGGCTTTGGCCACTTCATCCGGCGTGCCAGCACGAGGAATCAAGTTTTTACCGGTCGCCCCAACCAACATTTTGCCCCGTGCTTCAGCATCATTTCCGAACATCGGTGTATCAATGACACCTGGGCTGACGACATTTATGCGTCTAGGCGCTAACTCTGCCGCGATTGCCCGTGAAAACTGTTCAACTGCACCGCCAACAGCGGCGATGGCTGCCTGTCCTGGCTTCGCGCGACGCGCTGGCGCGCCACTGACCAATACAATGCTGCCATGTTCAGACAGATGCTCTGCACCAAAACGCACAACATTGGTATAGCCCCAGAGCTTGTCAAAAGAACCTTGGAAGCCTGCCATGTCCATTGTTAGGAATGGTCCTGCCGCCCTACTGCCTCCTGTAGCAGCAGAAATGAGTATGTCGAAAGGCCCTTCCGCTTGAAACAATGCGGTTAACGCGTCGGCGTCTCGCACATCACATCCGCGCAGAGTAACACCCGAGATATCACCGGCTTTGCTTGGGTCTCGACTGATCGCCACAACCTCTGCGCCAGCGGCCTGAAGCTGCATAACCGTTGCTAGACCGATACCTGAAGTCCCCCCAAATACCAGCGCTTTCTTACCTTTGACGTCCATTGTGTTCTCCCAATAAATGAGAGTCTATTTCAGCAGACCCCCCATCAGAAGTCATCTATTGCGCGCCGGTATTTACTAAATCTGCGTGGATTAATCCTCAACGCCGCCGAACTTCGTTACAATTGAACATTGTTTTAGTAGGCGACAAATGTGTACCCAGAAAATTCCATAGAAGAGGCAGTGCAGCGATTAATTGAGCGGCGAACCGTGAAAGTCATACACATGCTAGAGCCGGGCCCCGATGATGCCCAAATGCAGAAAATACTCAGCGCGGCCATACGGGTACCCGACCACGGCAAACTAGCGCCTTGGCGGTTTATTGAGTTTAACGGTGACGCAAGAGTGGCGTTTGGTGAAGTGTTAGGGCGCTGTTATCAAGCGCAAAAACCAGAGGCTAGCCAGGCACAAATTGCTCATGAAGCTGCTCGGTTTTTACGCGCACCCAGGGTGGTCGCAGTGATCAGCCGTGTGAAACACGAACACAAAATCCCGGTTTGGGAACAGACGCTGTCGGCGGGTGCCGCCTGTCAAAACCTTTTGGTCGCCGCAAACCTTGTGGGCTTTGTCGCCCAGTGGCTCACCGAATGGTATGCCTATGATAAGGGAGTGGATCAGGCTTTAGGACTTGAACAGGACGAGCGCGTAGCTGGATACATCTATATAGGGTCCGCCGCAGAAAAACCACCTGAGCGACCAAGAGCCACTTTGGATGAAGTACACCGCCAATGGGTTGCGCCTAGTTAACAGCCCACTCAAGGGCCAGCATCGTCCAACATTGTCAGGCATTGAGCGAAAGCAGCTAACTGATTTAGCTCGCTGCGTCACTTTTGTCTATTGCTCTGCAACCTCGCTAAAGCTTTTGCTGAAGGCCCCGTTGGGACCATAGGTTGTGGCCGTGCTATAGAAGCCAGTCGTCACGAGTTCAACCACAATGTCTTGACCTGTTCTATTTTCCCAATACCAGCCATGGATGCCGTCAAAGGGTGCGACGAAGGAGCCGTGAGCACTGCCTGCGCGACCCATATCAAAGGTCACTGAATCTTCCGGATCTGTACCCTTTTCTTCACTGTGCATATCAAATATGAGTTCTGCCTGCGGATCATTTGAGGCGCTCACCGCTTGCCAGGTAAAAACCATACTCTGGCCCTGCGCTAGGGCATATTTGTATTCCACGGATTCAAATGGTGCCAGCGGGAAAGTCACACTGTCCTTGTGGTAAGTAGTAGGCTGATTTGACAGCGCGGCAACACTGTATCCAGCCATGCCTTTGATACCCATCAGCTCACCCGCACCCGTTAGATCCATATCGTATTCCGCTGGCAGCACAAACAACACCAAGGCCAACCCAGCGGCAACCACTGAACCCAGCGAAATCAAACCTAGTCTATCCGGTGTAGCTGCACTCACGCTAAATCTCTCCAGCTTCAACAATATATTTGTTATGACAGGCGCGGCAGACGTTATAGATTTCACCGCCTGCGTTAAACAACGCTTCGGCGTCTTGATCTATTGCTGCTTTGCGAGCCTTCAAAGCGGCGCGCGTCATACCTTGCGCGTATTCAGCCCAATCACCTTGGTCCGCAGCGTAGCCTTTTAGCATTAACAAGTTGCCGCCTTCAGCGACTACTGAGGCGCTATGTACGACAGCAGCCCAACCCTCATCGGTTGTCGGTTGCAGGTCCTGCTCACCTTCAATGGTGATGATAGCGCCAGCTGAAGACCAAATTTTATCCGCCGCAGGTTCTAAATATTCAGTCATTAACTGATAAGTACTACCGGTTGCAGCCCCTTGAATGCCGCCTTGCTCAGATTGCTGCCCACAACCAGCGAGCCCTAAGAAAAGACTAACCAACAGTGCAAAACTTACGTTCATCCAACTCATGTATTCATCCTAATTCTTATTGTTGACGCCCAAGGTCTAAAATTTGGGGCTTAATACGTCGCATACCACGTTCATAATTGGCGTACTAACTCAACAATTAATTAACCAACTAACTTGTCAATAGACAACGCCCACTTAAAGCGTGCGCTTCAACCACCAAGCAAAAATAGCAGCGATCCTCGGTGTCATGCGACTTTTATTATAGGCATCACCTAGACGCTTCAAAAACTCACTACGCGTTGGATAACTAAAAATAGTTTTTTGCGCAGCGGATAAGCCCAAATTATTCGACATCATTAAACAGATAGGTGCCAACAATTCCCCCGCATCCGCGCCGATTATTGTCGCGGCTAAAATTTCATCTGTACCTTTCTTTGTCACCACTAATGCATAACCGCCCTGAGCTTTCGCCTTGGCTGCGCTGGCAAAGGGCTTGGCCTTTACCCGGTCTAGTTCGGTTAAATCAAATTCGTAGCGGTCATAGGCAACACCCGTTTGCTCCAAGACTTCTAGGGAAGGTCCAATGGAGGCAATCTCCGGAGAAGTATAGGTGCAATGTGGAATGGCAAGTCCTGAGACTTTGGCGGTGGGGAAAAACAAAGCATTTTGTATTAACGCACGGGCCTGAGCATCAGCATGGTGGGTGAACTGCAGTGTTGTTGCACAGTCACCTGCCGCGTAGATATGACTTTGAGCCGTGCGCAGCTTTTCATCGACAACAACAAATCCTCGACCGTCCAGTTCAACGCCAGCCGCCGCCAAATTAAGATTTTCAGTATTGGGTCTGCGACCTGCAGCGACCATGATTTTTTCGCAAACCACGGTGCCGTTCTGTGTATGAATGGTTCCGGGACCTTCAATTGCGGTGACCGCTTCGCCTAGATGCAAACGCACACCGCTGTCCGTTAATGCCTGCGCCAAGGTTTCACCCGCCAGCGGAATCTCCAGCGGCAGTAAGCGAGGGGCTTGTTCAAATAACTCCACCCGAGTTCCCAGGCGCGAAAACGCTTGCGCCAACTCGCAGCCAATTGCCCCGCCACCCAAAATTGCAATGGATTCTGGCTGAGTGGTCAAATCAAAAACGTTTTCATTAGTCAGCACAAAGGCTGGATCAAGACCGGGAATGGGCGGCAGCGCAGCGCGTGCGCCAGTGCATAGCGCAATGCGCCGAGCGTTAAAGGTAATGTCTCCAAGCTGCAAGAGTCCTTGGGCATTGAAGCTGGCTTCGCCTTGAAATACATCAACACCCATTTCGCTATAGCGCTCAATTGAGTCATGTGGCGCAATACCTGCGCGCACTTCTCGAAGCCAAGAAAAAGCATCAGCAAAATCTGCGCTAGGGTTTTCTTGGGTGAAAGACAGCAGCGATTTTGACGGCATGCAGCCCACGTTCAGACAATCTCCGCCCATACGGTGCCGCTCGATCAGCGCCACATTTGCACCAAGGCCCGCAGCGCCAATGGCACTGATTAAACCCGCAGGACCGGCCCCTACTACCACCAAATGATATTTAGCTTTCGGCGCGGGGTTTACGTAATCCGTTGGGCACAACAACTGCCAGCTTGTGGTGTCAAAATGTTCACCGGGGTAACTCATAAACTGCTCTCACTATTGGTTTGAGTTGGACTGGGCTTGCTCTAAATGTTCGTTCAAGGTTTTTGTAGATATTCGAGTAATGACAATGGTTAACACCAGTGTGGCAGCCAGACCGCCATAAAATAACCAGTTACTGGCTGGTAGCGACTCTATTTGGCCGGACAAGATGCCGGTTATATTTTCCGCAATCGATCCGATGTAAACAAATAACAAAGTGCCTGGCATCATGCCCAGCCACGAGACAAAAACATAGGTCCTAAACTTAACGCCGGTTAAACCCATGGCATAGTTAAGGAGGTTGAATGGGAACACTGGCGAAAGCCGGCATAAAAACACAACTAAGGCGCCCCGCCCTTCAATGGCTTTATCCAGCGCGGCAAAACGCGGCATAAGCGCAAGCTTGTCTGCCACCCAATCACGTGCAAAAAAGCGCCCCACTAGGAATGCACAAGCGGCACCTACGGTGCTAGAAAACGAGACAATGGCAAAGCCATAACCTAAACCAAAGAGAAAACCTGCGCCCAGTGTGAGTAGGCTACCGGGCAGCAGTAAGACCACTGCTGCGATATAAAACACGCTGAAGACCAACCAAGAGATTTGCCTATTGTTTTCAATCCAAGCAAAAAAATCAGTCAGCCATTCAACAACTGGCAAAGTTGCTGCGGCTACTGCCAAAACAACTAAGGCGACAATAAATATAAGTACTTTATTCACTAGAGTGCCTCAGCCAGTTCGCGCAACGCAAACTTCTGCACCTTACCTGTGGAGGTTTTTGGTAGATCGGTAAATATGACATTTTTCGGTACCTTAAAACGCGCCAAGTTATCTCGGCAGTATTCGATCACTTGGTCTTGGTTCAGCGGCTTATTTGCATCACGCAGCGTAACAAATGCACAAGGTGTCTCACCCCACTTCTCATCGCTTTTAGCGACCACTGCCGCTTCCAAAATGTCTGGATGCTTAAACAGCAGGTCTTCAATTTCGATACTGGAAATATTTTCGCCACCGGAAATAATAATGTCTTTGGAGCGGTCCTTAATCTGTATGTAGCCGTCTTCTGCCCATACCGCAAGATCTCCAGAATGAAACCAGCCACCGACAAAGGCTTCTTGTGTAGCACTTGGGTTTTTCAGATACCCCTTCATTACATTGTTACCACGCATCATGACTTCACCAATAGTTTGGCCATCTTTCGGCACCGGCTGCATGGTCTCTGGGTCTGCCACCATCAAGCCTTCCAGCATTTGCCCGCCAACACCTTGCCGCGATTTCAGTACGGCTTTTTCTTCGTCACCAAGGCCACCCCAAAGATCTTCGCGCCAAGCGCACAGCGTAACGGGACCATAAGTTTCGGTTAGACCGTAGACATGGGTCACATCCATACCCTGGGCTTGCATGCCTTGGATAATTGCCGCAGGCGGGGGCGCGCCAGCAGTCATCACTTTGACTTCATGTTTGACCAAATTTTTCAGCTCATCAGTGGCGGACAACAACGTATTGAGTACTACTGGCGCACCGCAAAAGTGTGTGACCCCATACTCAGCCATGGCCTGATAAATTGCGTCGTCGCGCACCTGCCGTAGACACACCGAGGTGCCGGCATTGGCAGCCAAAGTCCAAGGAAAACACCAACCGTTGCAATGAAACATGGGTAGGGTCCACAAATACACTGGGTGGTCGCCCATGCTCCACGTTAACGCGTTCGACACCGCATTAAGATAAGCCCCACGGTGATGGGTCACCACGCCTTTGGGATTACCGGTTGTGCCAGAAGTGTAATTCAGCGCAATGGCATCCCACTCATCATTGGGCAAGAAGTCGCTGGCATCAGCGGAAATTTGCGTGAGGGGCGAGTCCGCACCTTGGCGCACTAAATCTTCGTAGTTCTCCTCGCCAATCAACTTGCCTTCGGGGTAAGTGGCATCGTCAATATGCACCACTGGTGGCGGCGCAGACATAAGGGCCAAGGCCTCTTCCGCCAGTGGTCCAAATTCTTTGTCGACCAACAGCAGCTTGGCCTCACCATGTTCCAAGATAAAGGCCACGGTAGCCGCGTCTAAGCGCATATTAATGGCGTTCAGCACCGCGCCACACATGGGCACAGCAAAGTGGGCCTCAAACATTTCCGGCAGATTAGCGCTGAGTATGGCCACTGTATCGCCACGGCCCAGTCCACGTTGGGTTAAGGCAGCGGCAACACTGGCACAACGCACATAAACTTCGCCCCAAGCGACACTGCGCTGGCCATAAACCACCGCGGGCTTATCTGGATAAATAGATGCTGCCCTACGCATCATGGAGATAGGCGATAGTGCAGTGAAATTGGCGGAGTTAGCGTCTAGATCTTGGTCGTATATGTTCATAGTTATCGAATTTCTGTATTCAGTTTGTATTGTTAGTTAGGGGGGGCGAGGGTTGCAACCATTAGTAGTATCAAAGGCTGAGTATCTCAGACGAGGCTCAGGCTGAGATACTGGACGAGGCTCAGGCTGAGGTCTCTTCAATGCTGTGCAGCTGGACTGGGCAGCTTAACGTGTTAGAGACTTGCAATGCACAGCGCTTGCAGTCGGGTTTGGTCTTCTGGGCTGAGGGATTTCGCTTTTCTTGCCACCAAGTCCATGCGCACGGCCACAGCATGGGCCGAAAGGCAGCATTGCTGCGTTGCTACATTAAACATTAGGTGACCAAACTGCTGAACCTTGGGCGCAACATCAATCATGCCCGAAACCACCACGTAGCGATCAGACACCGCCAATGGATTATAAAAACGTTTACGAAACTCTAAAACCGCGCCGCCTTCATCGGGATCTGGCTCTGCATTATCTTCAAAACCGCTCCACAAATGCGGCATAGAATCCGATATGCGACCCATATAATTATGCAGCATTAACAGACCTGAGCCGGAGCATTCGTCCGCCTGAATAATACCCTGCCCTATTGGCCGAAACCCTTTCGCCAGCGCTTGAGGCATGGAAAGTTGTGCAAAGGGCAGATCCTGGGCAATACCCCGCGGTAGCGCATGGGTTAGAGATTGCGAGGGCGTTAGTTCTAGCGCTAGGCTGCCGCCTATGGATAAATCTGCAATTTGATACAACGCCGAGCATGCCACCTCGCCTGATGCGTCGTTGCGCAATTCGGCAACCACATTAAATTCATCGTGTTGTAAAAAACCAAAATAGCCGCTTAACGGGACAGACAACCTTGATTCATTTTGAAAACGCGAATGCTGTCGTGTGGTCCGCGACATCAGCGAGTCCACCTCGTCTGCCCGCAAGAGACCACTACTGATCAGACCCGCAGAAAGCGTTTGCCATAATTTTTGTTCGCAAAACCGCACATTGAGGTGATTATTTTCATCACACTCCCAGCTATTTACACTGCCTCGATAGCTCAACTCCACTGCTCAATCCTTAACTCTATGCTTAACTCAATGCCTAGCTCTTTGCCTAAAAATTCCGGGGAAACACCCACCAACCAATTCGGCTAATACGTCAAATAGTGGTCACCAAAATGACAAATATCGCTGGCACCACAACAAAGCGCATTAACTGGTACCAAATATTAAAATAGCGCGGGGTTTCTATTGCCAGCTCGTCTGCGCAAATGTGCTTAGGCAAAAACCATGCGACTAACAGCGCAATAAGCAAACCACCTAAAGGCAAGAACACTTGATTGGGAATATAATCCACGAGCGCACCTATTGAGTTACCAAAGAGTGCAACGTCGGCCCAGTGGTTGTAGGTGAGCACGCTCATAATACTAAAAGGTAATAATGTCCCAGTTGCCAACAAGGTGGCTTTGACTCGAGAGATTTTCAGCCATTGCATCACTGTACCCGTTATGGGTTCCGCAAGACCGACCATGGAGGTCACCGCTGCCACAGACAGCAGCAAGAAAAACAGTACTGCCACTACATCACCGCCCCACATTTGGTGAAATGCCAAAGGTAGCGTGAGAAAAATAAGCCCAGTGCCAGCATCCGGCGCCATGCCGTTGTTGAACACCATAGGAAAAATCACCAGCCCCGCCAGCAAGGCCACGCCGGTATCTGCGGCGACAATGATCAAGGCGCACTTGGCGACAGAAATGGACTTTGGCAAATAGGCACCAAACATCATCATGCCGCCCATTGCTACACCAATGGAGAAAAATGCCTGGCTTAGCGCCGCGAGAAAGGTGTCTGCACTGATCTTAGAAAAATCTGGCAAAAACAAATAGGCCAAGGTTTCTGGCACACCGCCGGCAAAGAGATTGAACACAAACAACACCAACAGCAGCGCGAATAACGTCGGCATAAGTATTTTTACAGCACGTTCAATGCCTTGTTGCACACCGGCGCAAATAATAGCGCCCGCTGTAACCAAGGCTAAAACGGTCCAAAATATGGAGGTGGGTACGTCAAGTAAGACATTATCAAAGGCCGTTTTCGCAGTGAGGCTATCTGCGCCAGGCATCTGGCCTGTTAGGGCCAAGAAGAAGTAGTAAAGTACCCAACCGGCGACCACTGCATACGCCATTTGAATGAGGAATGCCGTTGTGACGTTGAGGGTGCCTATCCAAGACCAGTGGCGGCTAAGGCCTGCAGCGCTGGCTACAGCGTGGATGGAGGCCGGCGGACTAAAGCCGCCTCTGCGGCCAAGCATGATCTCCGCCATCAAAATAGGTACACCGATTAAGAAGGCGCACCCTAAATAAACGACGACAAATGCAGAGCCGCCGTTTTCGCCGGTAACGTAGGGAAAGCGCCAGATATTGCCTAGCCCGACGGCAAAGCCGATGGAGGCCATCAAAAATCCGCCAGTTGATCCCCAGGCCGTTGACCCGGCGCTATTGCTCATCGTTATCGTCCCTTAAATTCTGGCGCGCGCTTTTCGACAAACGCCTGAGACGCACCCTTATGGTCATCCGTGGTAAAGCAGCGCGCCATGGACATGGCTTCACTGTCCAAAATCTGACTCAGAGATTGTGTGTTACTGGCATTCAGGTTTTTCTTCATATAACCCAGAGCAACTGTGGGTAGCGCCGCCAGCTGGGTCGCCATAGCGCTTACTGCTTCAGGGAACGCTTCAGCAGTAACCGACTGATTGATCATCCCGAGGGCTAATGCTTGCTCGCCAGTAATGACCTGCGCGGTGAACATCAGCTCTCGAGCTTTTGTATGCCCTACCAACAAAGGTAAAAAGTAGGACATGCCATAGTCACCAGACAAACCCACTTTAGAGAAGGCTGTGGTGATTTTTGCACTGTCTACGGCAATACGCAGGTCGCAAGCCAAGGCTAATGAGCACCCTGCCCCTGCTGCTGCACCGGGAATGGCGGCAAGCGTAGGCTTAGGCATTTCATGCAACATACGAGACACATCAAAGCCTGGGCGCAGCGCTTGAGCACGTTGCTCTACGGTAGTTGGCGCCGAAGCACCCGACCCATCGCTTGCCGCTGCAAAGCCTTTTACATCGCCGCCCGCACAAAAAGCACTGCCCGCGCCGGTGAGCACTACGCAACGCACATTAGCGTCCATAGCAAGTCGAGGCAGCGCCTCCATTAAGCCCTGGATCATTTCACCGCTCATGGCGTTACGTGCTTCAGGTCGATTCATGGTCAAGGTTGCAACGCCGTCCACAATGGATTCGGCTAAATGGGGTGTATGGTTCATTACTTATCCTCTTTCGCTAAAACAGTCATCAAACTGCGATTAAAATCATTGCGAAACCTTAGCTGAAATACCGCAAAATTTCGTCCGTCCGCCTAAATAAAAACATAAATAAAAACCTTTGCAGACGGTGCTCTGCCCTGGCGCTAACGCATAAAACTGGAATACTTTACGGCTCTGCGGGCGGTGCCAGCTTAGTGGAGAGAAAATAAAACGCTAACCCGAGCAAAATCAGTCCAACAGCCCAAAGCACTTCAACAGGCCGCTCAATAACCAAATAGACCAAGGTCCAACTGACAATGACCGCGTACACCAATAAAGGCAGCGGATACCAAGGGATGCGAAAAGGCCTGGCTAACTCGGGTTCGCGCACGCGCAAAACAAGCAGCCCCAGGACCGTTAACAAGGAGTTCAGCGCGAGAATGGTCCCCGAAAATATGATGATACTTTCAAAACTGGAGGTGGCTATGAGCAACAGAGTAATGGCCACTTGTAGTCCAACCGCATTTGCCGGCACGCCGCTTTTAGTCTCGCGAGCCAGCCACGCAAATAGGCGAAAATCTTGCCCCATAACCTGCAACGCACGAGGGCCTGCCAGCAACATCGCGCTGACCGTGGAAATAAGCAAAATACTCAACATCACCCCAACTATCTTTGCGCCAGTTTCACCAAAGGCAAAACCCGCCACCACAAAGCCAATGTCGGCCTTACCCGCCATTGCAGACATGGGCGCAACGGATAAAAACATGGCGTGGAGCAGCAGATAAAGTACCGTCACCAGGGCGGTACCTATGATCAAAATTCGCGGCAACGCCTGGGCTGGATTTTTCACCTCACCGCTTAAATAGGTCGCCGCATTCCAACCGGTGTAGGCGTAGTTCACATAAATCAGTGCAACTGCAAACGCCCCTGTCCCCACCAGAGAGAAGTCTTGTACTGAGGGCACCCACTGCACCGCCTGCAATTGGTCTACCTGCCACCAGGCTGCGCCAATAAACACGAGAATGAGTAAAATCTTAATTGACGTAAAAAGTTGCTGAAAGTTAGCGCTCTTGCTGCGATTGCCAAAATGCAGAAAGCCGATAATGGCAACCATGCACAGGCCAATGGGCATAACGGGCGCGCCGGGAAAGACAGACTTGAAATAGGTCGCAGCGGTGATTGCCGCCGCCGCTGTGGGCGCAGAGAACCCAACGGTTACCGAAACCCAACCTGAAACAAACCCCGCACTTGGGTGATAAATGCGGCTAAGAAAATTGTATTCGCCGCCGGACCTTGGCAATGCAGCGCCTAATTCTGCGTAACACAGCGCCCCGCATAGCGCGACAATGCCGCCGATAAACCACAACGCCAAGATAATTGGCGCAGAACGGATGTCCAGCAACTGAAAGCCCAGGCTGGTGAAAACCCCAGTGCCAATCATATTGGCCACAACCAACGTGATGGCCGTGCGCGAGGAGAAAAAATCCGAGGATTGAGCCATCTAAAAACCTTAATTACAGAACTGACAACATCACGACCGAGGCCTAGAATAGCCGCTTAATGACCCTACTCACACCATAAGTTCGGATACGCACATGAACCAACCTAAAATCCGCCCAGCTACAGCTGAGGATCAAGCTAGACTGCTTGAGTTATTACCTTTACTCGCGGATTTTGACATCCCCAAAGCGCGGAAACCGGAAGATCTTTGGTTGGGCGATGTGCCGCTGTTAAAAGCAGTTCTAGCTGGCAATGCGAGTCAATCTTTTCTAGATGTTGCGGTCAACGAAGAGGATTTTATTTTGGGCTTGGTGCTGATCACCCTACGCGAAGAGTTGCTAAGTCATGCCCCAAGTGCCCACTTGGAAGCAATAGTTGTTGCGCCAGAGGCCCGCGGCATGGGACTGGGTAGGACATTGTTGCAACATACTGAAGACGCCGTTTCCAGGCGCGGTGCCCATTCTCTTTCACTGCATGTGTTCAACAAAAATCAGCGCGCCAAAAGCTTGTACACAAGCCATGGTTTTGACAATGAGCTCATTCGCGCCATTAAGTGGCTGGACCAATAAAACGACCGTTAGGTTAAATAACCCAACGGCCGTATGCGTCGTTGCAACAATCTACTCTTCGCGATAGTTGCCGGGGCGCTTTTCAAAGAAGGCGTTAACCGCTTCCATATGATCAGGCTCCGCATGGCAAACAGCCTGGAACGCAGCAGACTTATCCAGCAACTCATCCAATGTGGCATTTTGGCTGGCCCGCATTAACTGCTTGGTTAGACGGACCGCGTGCGGTGGGTTAGCGGCTATGCCTGC